>NZ_JAHHPQ010000674.1:0-30686 GCF_024606245.1 Endozoicomonas sp. SESOKO2 | reverse complement strand
TCTTGCGCCTTATAGTTTGGCTGGTTACGCCTTCAATCTTGGCGAGCTTTGTAGCCGAAACCCACAAGATAAATTCATCTTTTAATGATTTATCTTGTGTCTAGCGTAATTGATTTTGTGATTGTTGCAATTTTATTTGACTGTTCGCACTTTGTTATTAATTACTCAACAATTTCTTTAAATATCTGGAAATAGTTCGGAAAGGTCTTTGAAGTACAACCAGGATCATTGATGGTAATTGGGCTACCACCGAATGCCGCCAGGGAAAAACACATGGCCATTCTGTGATCGTCGTAGGTATCTATGACTGCAGACTTAACCATTTCTGGAGGATTAATCACAATGTAATCTTCACCTTCTTCCACTTCGGCTCCGACTTTACGAAGCTCAGTCGCCATCGCTGATAGCCGGTCAGTCTCTTTAACCCGCCAGTTGTAGATATTTCGAATAGCCGTCTGCCCACTGGCGAAAAGAGCGGTAGTCGCAATGGTCATGGCCGCATCCGGGATATGGTTCAGATCAACATCCACACCCTTGAGTTCACCTTTCTCTACTTCAATCCAGTTGTCACTCCACGTAACTTTAGCGCCCATTTGCTCAAGCACTTCAGCAAAACGGGCATCGCCCTGAACACTGGCATCACCGGTACCATGAACCCTTAGTTTGCCTCCGATAGCGGCCGCAGCCAGAAAATAAGAGGCCGAGGAAGCATCTCCTTCCACCATAATTTCGCCCGGGGAACGGTAGGTCTGCCCCCCTTCCACGACAAAGCTCTGGTATTCATTATTCAGAACATTCACACCAAAGCGACTCATAACCGAAAGGGTGATGTCGATGTAGGGTTTGGAAACCAGTTCACCATCAATGTTAATGATCGTTTTGCCTGATGCTAATGGGGCTGCCATCAGCATGGCAGTCAGGAACTGACTGGAGATATCGCCCCTGATGCTGACGTCTCCCCCCTTAAGACCCGAGCCTGAAATTTTCAGAGGCGGGAAGTTTTCCTTACCCAGGTACTCAATGTTTGCACCAGCCTGTTCAAGACAGTAAGTCAGATCGCCGATGGGTCGCTCATACATTCTGGGCTCACCCGTCAGAGTGTATTCACCTTCCCCCAGAGACAAAGCCGCCGCCAATGGCCTCATGGCAGTACCCGCATTCCCCAAAAACAGAGTCAGACGTTGACCAGAGCCCAACGGACCAGCTACTCCAGTGATTTTACAAACAGTATTGCTGTCTGACAGTTGATACTGAACACCCAGCGCTTTCAGAGCTCTGAGCATATAGCGAACATCATCGCTATCCAGAAGATTGCTGATGGTCGTTGTACCTTCTGCCAGCGCGGCAAGCAGTAAAATACGATTGGACAGGCTTTTTGAGCCAGGAATAGACACCTCCCCTTGCACGCGGGAGATGGGCTTTAAAACGAGTTGCTCCATTGGACTTCTTAACTGGCCGAATGATAGGAGGCAACGATTATACCGCAATACATCCATAAATCAGCCGGTGTTAAGCAGTCCATAAAAGAAAACAGGCCGTAAAGCGGCCTGTTTTCTTTTATGGAAGCAGTCAGTATCAGACAATCTTACCGTGACACTGTTTGTACTTCTTGCCAGAACCGCAGGGACATGGTTCATTTCGGCCAACTTTACGGCTTTCACGAACGAAAGGTTCAGTCAAACCTTTTGGCGACTCATGCTCTTCCACGGAGTTCTCTGCCATACCCTGAGCCTGGTCATGCTGGAACTGCATACGACGAATCAGCTCCTGGCGACGCTGTTCTTCCAATTCCTCAGTTTTATCATCCTGCTGAACCTGGACATGAGAGAGGATACGAATGGTGTCCGTTTTGATATCTTCCAACATGGACTGGAACAATTCAAAAGCCTCTCGCTTGTATTCCTGCTTGGGGTTCTTCTGGGCATAGCCTCTCAGGTGAATCCCCTGACGCAGATGATCCATGGTCGCAAGATGCTCTTTCCACTTGTCATCCAATACTCGCAACAGGATATGCTTCTCGAAGTTCCTCAGGGACTCGTCTCCCGCCAGCTCTTCTTTCCGCTTGTAGCTGGAGACTACCTCAGCCAGAATTTTCTCTCTCAGGCCTTCTTCTTCCAACTTGTCGTCTTCATCCAGCCACTTCTGGATCGGCAACTGCATAGCCAGTTCGGCCCCGAGCATCTGCTCAAGACCTTTTACATCCCATTGCTCTTCAAGACTCTCGGGTGCAATATGCTGGGAAATGACATCGCTGACCACTTCGGCTCTCATGCTGTCGATGCTCGACTGCACATTTTCAGAATTCAGAAGCTCATCACGCTGCTTATAGACCACTCTTCGCTGGTCATTGGCGACGTCATCGTATTCCAGCAACTGCTTTCGAATATCGAAGTTACGACCCTCAACCTTGCGCTGGGCTTTTTCAATCGCATTGGTCACCATTCGGTGCTCAATGGCTTCACCTTTCTCCATACCCAGTGCTTTCATGAAGCTCTTCACCCGTTCAGAGGCAAAGATACGCATCAGGTTATCTTCTAGAGACAGGTAAAAGCGGGAAGAACCCGGGTCACCCTGACGACCGGATCGACCACGCAGCTGATTATCGATTCGACGGGATTCATGACGCTCAGTACCGATTATATGCAGACCACCGGCTTCCAGTACTACCTTATGGCGCTTGTGCCATTCGGCCTTGATCTGATCTTCCTGTTCCTGACTCAAATTTTCAACCGCAGAGAGCTCGGCTTCCCAGCTGCCGCCCAGAATAATGTCAGTACCACGACCCGCCATATTGGTAGCAATAGTAATCGCACCTGGTCGACCCGCCTGGGCTATGATCTCGGCTTCTTTCTCGTGGAATTTGGCGTTAAGAACATTGTGAGGAATCCTGGCCTTGTTCAAGGCATTGGATAACAGTTCGGAAGCGTCAATGGATGCAGTCCCCACCAGAACTGGACGCCCCCGTTCAACGGTTTCCTTGATATCTGCAATGATTGCCTCGTACTTTTCTTCGATGGTCAGATAAACCAGATCGTTACCATCCTCACGCACCATAGGTTTATGGGTCGGAATAACAATAACGTCCAGTCCATAAATCTGGCGAAGCTCAAACGCTTCTGTATCCGCTGTACCGGTCATACCAGAAAGCTTTTCATAAAGTCGGAAGTAGTTCTGGAATGTCGTGGAGGCCAGTGTCTGACTTTCAGCCTGTATATTAAGCCCTTCCTTGGCCTCAAGTGCCTGATGCAGACCTTCAGAGAGACGACGGCCCGGCATGGTTCGCCCCGTATGCTCGTCTACCAGCAGCACTTCGCCGTCGGCTACGATGTACTCAACATTGCGCATGAACAGTACATGTGCCTTCAGTGCCGCATTCACATGATGAAGCATATTCAGATTATGAGCAGAATAGAGACTCTCACCTTCAGGCAGTAATCCCAGTTTCTGCAATTGCTCTTCAATAAACAGATGACCGACCTCAGTCAGTTCAACCTGACGAGTCTTTTCGTCCAACAGGTAATGACCGGTTGGCTCTTTATCTTCTTCAAGCTCTTCTTCCTGCTTTTTAAGCTGAGGAGCCAGCTTGTTCATCTGCTTGTAGAGTTCAGAAGAATCTTCCGCTGGACCGGAAATAATGAGTGGCGTTCGGGCTTCATCAATCAGGATCGAATCCACTTCGTCGACAACGGCATAGTGCAATTCACGCTGAAACTTATCTTCCTTGCGAAATGCCATATTGTCTCGAAGATAATCAAAGCCAAACTCGTTGTTGGTACCATAGGTAATATCAGCTTGATAGGCTGCTCTTTTCTCTTCAGGAGACTGCTGAGGAAAGACTACACCAACTGTCAGGCCAAGAAACTCATAGAGAGTACTCATCCACTGGGCATCACGACGAGCCAGATAATCGTTGACGGTAACAACATGAACACCCTTACCTGTAATAGCATTCAAGTAGACAGGCAATGTCGCCATCAATGTCTTACCTTCACCGGTTCTCATCTCGGCAATGCGACCTTCGTGAAGAGTAATGCCACCGATCAGCTGGACATCGAAGTGCCTCATACCCATGCTGCGCTTGCTGCCCTCCCTGACAACAGCAAAGGCCTCCGGCAGCAAAGCGTCCAGATTTTCGCCCTGTTGATAGCGATCCTTGAGCAACCGGGTCTTGCCCCGGAGCTCTTCATCGTTGAGACCAGACAGTTGATCTTCTATGGCATTGATCTGCTTGACCAGTTTGCCCATGCGTTTCAGCTGGCGATCATTCCGGCTACCGATAATTTTTTTGACTAACGAAGCTAACATAGATTGGTTACAGTCTCACTCTGATTCCGGGGCTGCCTCTCTTGCCGACAATCCCGGGTGGGCGGACAAGCTAAAGAACAGCCAAATATTTTATGACAATCACACAAAAGTCTCATCCATATTAGCTATAAATCTGCCCCTGAATGCTTAATAAACCATAAACGTTAAGCTCAAGATGGATATTTATTGACTGACATCAACGCCAGACACTTCTAACGAGTCGAATTAAAAAGCGGAAAATCCGCACTTTAAACCAACCAGGAAGGATATAAGGACAGAAAAGATGCATTTCAAGGGCGGGAAACTATTTTTCGTCACCGGCTCAGACACTCCAAAATCAATGCTCGGTTCGCGCAGTTCATTGAACAAAAAAGTCACAAAACAGAACCGGAAGTATCAGAAAAAATAAACAGCACATTACCTATTTTGGGAGAGTTACTTACTGACCCGATAAATGTAGCGCTGAGGATCCACATGTTTACCATTTCGAATCACTTCAAAGTGGACATGCGGACCTGTTGAACGGCCTGAACTTCCTACTTTTGCAATAACCTGACCACGGGTAACGATGTCACCCACCTTGACTTTGTTGACCTGACTATGGGCATATCGAGTTACGTAGCCATTACCATGATTTATCTCAACCATAAGACCATAGCCAGAACGTTCACCCGACCAGGTGACAACACCAGCAGCCACAGCAATGACGTCGGAGCCATTTACTGCGGCCATATCAATACCCGAATGCCAAGATAGCTTTCCGGTAAAAGGATCTGCTCTCTGACCAAAACGAGAAGAGAGCCAACCTTTCCTGACAGGAAGTCCCGCTATGAAGACATCATCACTCATGGCTCTGCTGGAGACCAGACTGGTCAGAATATCAAACTGCTGTTCTCTGCTATCTATCTGCTCGGAAAGTTGATCAATGGCATCAATAAGTGGAGGCTTTGAATAGAGAGATTTGTTAAAAGGTAAGGCTTCCGGCCCGCCAATAGCTGGCACCTCATCGAAGGAAAACTCGCCATCATTGAGATTCGCAGCCACGGTAAGCCTCTCTCCAACCGCATCCAGCCGGGTAATCCGCCCCTGCAACTCAGCCAGACGAATAGTCAGGGCATCAATTTGACGCTCTGCAGCGAGACGCACATTTTCAACTTCTTTCCTTTGTCCGCTCAGGGTTGCCCGCCATTGCTGCAAGCCTTCTTCGGTCAGGACAACACCAGGTTTTGAATTAAGGAAAAGATAGGTAATTCCTCCACCCAGCATCATGCAGAGAGAAATCGCCGAAAAAGCAGCCAGTGCCAGCCGCTTGCCTGTGACTCTGAACGACTGCGTCCGAGAGTGATCCTGCTTTACAACAATGACTTTCATTCGAGGAAGCCCTTTACTCCCAACGGTTTTAAGTTATTCACTCATTATTATGGAAATCACTGCCTAACGCCCGGGCTTCAATGCAGAAGGCGATAGAGCGTCATATCCATAACCTGCCCTGAGACAGAACAAGACCCTTCAGTCTTGGAGAATTGACTCAATTTCGGACGCAATGATGAACTTCGGTAAAAAAGTCATTTTGCTGTCTCTCTGCTATATCCTTGATCCTTGTTTTTTCGCTCTTGGCCCTTCAGATTAAGATAGCCACTTAAACCAGACGCTACATTCAGCCAGCACGACTTCAAAAAAGGTCGCCACAGCGACCTTTTTTGAAAAGTGATCAATGATCAATCCCCCGCACAAGGGTTAAGCGGTAACCGCAGCTGGCTTGAGGTAGGAAATCGGCGCTACTTCAGTATTCTCGAATGTCACCACCTCCCAAGCTTTTTCATTCTCCAGCAGAGAACGAACCAGCTTGTTATTCAATTCGTGTCCTGATTTGTAGCCCACAAACTGTCCAACCAGGCTATTGCCAAGCAGATAAAGGTCACCGATGGCGTCCAAAATCTTGTGTTTGACCAGCTCATCGTGATAACGCAAACCGTCCTCGTTCAGAATGCGGTAGTCATCAACCACTACTACGTTATCAACGCTGCCGCCCAGAGCCAGATTCTGTGAACGCAGGTACTCAACGTCACGCATAAATCCGAAGGTACGGGCCCGACTGACTTCTTTTACAAAAGAGGTGCTAGAAAAATCAATCTCAGAGGTCTGTGAACGACCTTTGAAAACAGGGTGGTCAAAATAGATAGTAAAGCTGACTTTAAAGCCGTCATAAGGCTTAAAGGTAGCCGTTTTCTCGCCATCAGTGACGGTGACTTCCTTCTTGATACGGATAAATTTCTTGGCCGCCTCCTGCTCCTGAATACCAGCAGACTGGATCAGAAAAACAAAAGGCCCGGCACTACCGTCCATAATCGGCACTTCATGGGCGCTAACTTCGACATAGGCATTGTCGATACCCAGCCCCGCCATTGCCGAAAGAAGATGTTCAACGGTATCTACCCGGACACCATCCTTCTGCAAAGAGGTGCACAGGGTTGTTTCTCCGACATTCTCTGCACGAGCAGGTATTTCCACCACAGGATCAAGATCTGTGCGACAGAAGATAATGCCAGTATCGACGGGAGCCGGTTTAAGAGTCAGATAGACTTTTTCACCGGAATGTAACCCCACTCCCGTAGCTCGAATAATATTTTTCAGGGTACGCTGTCTGATCATGATAACGCTATTCCGCGACCTCTAAGGCCCCTGTTATTTGAATGCAACGACTCATTGTAACAAAAGTTACATATGACACAACCGGTCATTCATTCAATCGGCTTGTCGACGCAAAAACGCCGGTATATCAAGGTAATCCACATTGTCAGATGATGGCGCCTGCCTGCGGGGCTTTTCATTTTCCTCAACCTTGGGCTGTTCAGCAGCTTTATTGCGAACACGAGGAGGAATATCGAGCTCCTTGAGATTCAGGGTACCATCTGGACGGACCGCCTTGGGCTTGGAACCTTCAACCGCTTTAAGAGACTGATCCTGCTCCCCACCAGCGTCTCCCAGACCGGTCGCAACAACAGTCACTCTCAATTCATCTGTCATTTCCGGATCAATAACTGTGCCCACCACGGTGGTGGCATTATCTGAAGCAAATTCACGCACTGTATCACCTACTTCGTGGAATTCACCTACAGAAAGATCCAGGCCCGCAGTAATATTAACCAGCACGCCACGAGCCCCCTGAAGATTGACATCCTCCAGGAGAGGGCTGCGGATAGCACGCTCAGCCGCTTCAATCGCTCTGTTACTGCCTGTAGCAGAGCCAGTGCCCATCATAGCCATGCCCATTTCAGACATAACTGTACGAACGTCAGCAAAGTCAACGTTAATCAGTCCGTCACGGGTAATCAATTCCGAAATACCCTGAACTGCGCCTAACAGAACGTCATTGGCCGCACCAAATGCGTTCAGCAGACTGACATCACGCCCCAAAACCGGCAGAAGGTTCTCGTTAGGAATACAGACCAGAGAATCTACGCTCTCCTTAAGTTGATTCAGACCCTCTTCAGCCACTGCCATTCTGCGACGACCTTCGAAAGAAAAGGGCTTGGTCACCACTGCTACGGTCAGAGCACCCATTTCCCTGGCAATCTCAGCCACAACCGGTGCTGCTCCGGTGCCTGTCCCCCCACCCATGCCGGCGGTGATGAAAACCATGTCAGAGCCCGCTAACACTTCAGCAATCCGGTCTCTGTCTTCCATTGCAGCATCACGACCGACCTCCGGATTTGCCCCAGCACCGAGACCGCGAGTAATGTTAGCCCCCAGCTGCAGATGGGTATGAGCCTGAAGGTGCTGTTTTTTCAGAGCCTGAGCATCCGTATTGGCACAGACAAACTCAACGCCTTCCAACCGACTGTTCAGCATGTGACAGACTGCGTTACCGCCACCGCCACCAACGCCTACTACCTTTATCACCGCTTCCTGCGGAACATTATCCACCAGTTCAAACATGGCTCTCTCCTTTCTGTCACCGTAAACAGGATATTTTCTGAATATTCATTACCACAACACCACGATTACTTTCCTGTAAGAACACCCTGTAAAATGGTCATTTGCACAAGGTACTCCTACTTCACAAAAGACAATCCATTCACTGTCTTCTGTAGCGATCATTTCTGCTGATGGCGACTGCCCCTCAATCAGAACTGACCCTGAAACCATTTTTTAAGCCTATTAAGCAGACTTTCTTCCTGTCTGCCGAAGCTGGCCGTTTCCCTTCGCCCTTCCTGCTGAGCTTTCAAACCATAATGAAGCAGGCCGACACCTGTTGCATAGATAGGATTGCAAACGACATCTGTCAACCCCTGAATGGCCTGAGGCACACCGAGCCTGACCGGCATGTGAAAAATTTCTTCTGCCAGGTCTACAGCACCTTCCATTTTGGACGTACCACCAGTCAGCACAATACCGGCTGGAATGAGGTCTTCAAAACCACTTCGTCTCAATTCCGCCTGAATCAGCGTAAACAGTTCATCGTATCTGGGCTCAACTACCTCTGCCAGCGACTGTCGTGACAGTTCTCTGGCCGGCCTGTCTCCAACACTCGGAACTTTGATCATATCTTCAGCGCGAGCCAGTTGGGTGAGGGCACAGGCGTATTTAATCTTAAGCTCTTCAGCATGCTGTGTGGGCGTTCTCAGAGCCATAGCAATATCATTGGTGACCTGATCACCCGCTATTGGAATAACAGCCGTATGTCGTATGGCTCCCTCAGTAAAAATAGCAATATCGGTAGTACCACCGCCAATATCTACCATGCATACACCGAGCTCTTTTTCATCTTCTGAAAGCACGGAATAGCTCGAAGCCAGCTGTTCCAGAATAATGTCGTCTACTTCCAGACCACATCGTTTAATACAGTTCTCAATATTCTGCGCCGCATTGACGGCACAGGTCACCAGATGCACTTTCGCTTCCAAACGCACACCTGACATACCCAGTGGCTCTTTCACTCCTTCCTGGGTATCAATCACATATTCCTGAGGCAGAATATGGAGAATCCGCTGATCTGCGGGAATAGCAACAGCCTGAGCGGCATCAATCACCCTGTCAACATCGGCACTGGTCACCTCTCTCTCCCTGATAGCAACGATTCCATGGGAGTTCAGACTGCGAATATGATTACCTGCGATGCCGGCGTACACAGAGTGGATCTGACAACCAGCCATCAACTCAGCCTCTTCCACCGCTCTTTTAATGGCATGGACCGTAGAGTCGATATTAACCACAACACCTCGCTTCAGACCCCGCGAAGTGTGGGAGCCGATCCCGATCACTTCCAGCTGACCATCTGCGGTTATTTCACCCACAATCGCTACAACCTTGGAAGTGCCAATGTCGAGTCCGACGATTAAATTTCCGTTATCTGCCGCTGTCATGGCATCTATCTTCCCAAACCACCCTGACTGAAAGAGTCAGTGCGCCGAACCCAACACTCCAGTGTTGCCACGAAAACGCATAACAATGTTTTCATGACTATTTCCAGGCCACCGAAGCCCCATTCAAATAGCGCAAATCAACGCGCTTTACATCCTGCCAGCGATCATCAAGCCTTGCATGATATAGCCTGATAAAACGCTGCAATCTTTCCATTCTGCGATCACGTCCAAGATTGACATCAACATGATCCACCTTCAGCCACCAGGAATATGTCGTACTGAGCCTCAATTCCCGGACAGTTACCCCCAAAGGCCTTATTACCTGACTAAATGCCAGGTATTGCTGCATTACATCCTGCGAACGATCTTCCAGCCCTGCCAACTTGGGCAGCTTACTGAAGGCCTCCAGAGACCCCGGTCTGAAGACTTCTCCGTCTTCATCAATCAAACCGTCATCCTGCCAGCGGGCAATCGGTTTTCGTTCTTCCAGCCTGACTATCAGAGTATCTGGCCACTCCCGACGTAGACTGGCTTCCCTCACCCAGGGCATATCCAGAACAGCCCTTCGCATCTTTTCCAGGTCAAGGTAAAAAAAACGGTTGACCAACCAGGGGGCCAGCCGTTTTTCAACATCACCACGTTCCAGATAATTGAACGTAGAACGCACTTCCACCCGTGCTATCGGCTGATTAAGCCACATCATCAACGTCGGCCAGATCCACAGAACAGTCCCGGCCAGAGCGCAGACAACAGTCAACCCAAAGCAGCGCTTCCATGGAATGAAACGAGCCTGCTTTTTGTCTCTTGCCACACTCGCCCGACGGCTCCGCTTGCCAGAGTTGTCAGATAGCTTCTGATTCAGTCTGAACAAGCTCGTTGCTTTCCTTTATTCCAGGCTCTTTCTGGCGAGCCGGTGACAGGGACGACTTCAGAATCTCCAGAACCAATGCTTCGAAACACAAACCCACTGACTTTGCGGCCATAGGAAAAAGACTTGTCTCAGTCATACCGGGCACAGTATTAACCTCAAGCAGCCAGAATTGCCCTCTCTCGTCCTGCATAAAATCAACTCGCCCCCAGCCAGAGCAGCCCAGTGTTTCGAAAGCGGTCAGAGCCAGTGCCTGAAGCTCTTGCTCTTTGCTTTCAGACAGGCCACAGGGCAAGTGGTATTGAGTATTCCCTGAGATATACTTGGCGTCATAGTCATAAAAAGACTCTGCCGACTCGATTCGAATAGCAGGCAGAGGCTGCCCGTTAAGAATCGCTACGGTAAATTCAGGACCATCAATAAACTGCTCCACCAGCACGCCCCCCCCGTATTCTGAAGCCTGCTCCCAGGCTGGAAGCAGATCCTGCTCCTGATCCACTCTTGAGATCCCTACGCTGGAGCCTTCCAGACTGGGTTTTACGAAAGCCGGTAATAACTCTGCACAGCAGTCCAGGCTTTCAACCCGTTCAATCAGCATAAAATCCGGAGTGGGTAAACCCACCGCCTGCCAGAGCAGCTTGCTTCTGTATTTATCCATCGCCAATGCTGAAGACATGATGTCACTGCCCGCATGGGGAATATCCATTTGATCAAGCAACCCCTGCACCGTACCATCCTCGCCGCGGGGACCATGCAGGGCAATAAAAACGCGATCAGGCTTCTGTTCAACCAGCTGACTGACCAGCCCGTCGACAGGATCAATACAACAACATTCTATGCCACTGTTTTGCAGGGCTTCAAAGATTCGTGTACCTGATGCCAGACTCACTTCACGTTCGGCCGAGCAACCACCCAGTAACACGGCTACCTTACCGAGCACTTTTCTTAGCTTTTGGCTGTCTGCATCGATGGCAACTTGCCCCTGATCTTGGCTGTACATCTTCAAGCTACCTTTCCGTCCCGAGTTATGTCTGCCAGTTTTTTACCCAGCTCTGTCGTCAGCCTCACAGCCAAAGCACCGATGTCTCCGGCACCCTGAGTCAAAACAAGGTCGTTATCTTGAACAACACCTTGCAGAAACTTGCTTACTTCATCGGGATTGGAGATAAAAATGGGCTCCAACTGGCCTCTCTGACGAATGCTTCGACAGAGGCTTCGTGTGTCTGCACCCGGAATCGGATCTTCTCCTGCCGGATAGACTTCCATCAAAAGCAAGACATCAACCTGGGACAGCACTTCAACAAAATCCTCGTAAAGATCTCGGGTTCTCGAATAGCGGTGTGGCTGATACACCATTACCAGCCGCTTGTCTGGCCATCCAGCCCGGATAGCCTTGATCGTTGCCGCCACCTCTGTCGGGTGGTGCCCATAATCGTCAACGAGCATCATCCGGGCAGACTCAGTCTGAAAATGTCCCTGCACCTGGAATCGTCTGCCAACACCCTGGAATTGCCTGAGCCCCTCACAGATGACGTCATCGGGCATACCTTCATCCGATGCCACGATAAAGGTGGCAAGCGCATTGAGAACATTGTGACGGCCAGGTATATTCAGCTCAACTTTTACCTTTTTGTTGTCGTGAGATTTCCGCTCGAGCTCAAAACAGGTTCTCATACCCTTCTGCTGGATATTAACCGCTCGGAAATCCGCCCCCTCACACTCACCATAAGTGATAACTTGTCGTTTAATTGATGGTAACAGTTCTTGCACTACAGGACAGTCTGTACAGACCACAGCCAGACCATAAAATGGCAGGTTGTGAAGAAAATCCACAAAGGTTTTCTTGAGCTTGCCAAAGTTTCCCTCGTATGTGGCCATATGATCTGCATCAATGTTAGTGACAATAGAGACCATCGGTTGCAGGTGCAGGAAAGATGCGTCCGACTCATCCGCTTCTGCCACGAGGTAGCGACTGCCTCCGAGCTTGGCATTGGTACCAGCAGAATTCAGACGACCGCCAATGACAAAAGTAGGATCCAGACCACCGTAGCCCAACACCGAAGCCAGCAGACTGGTAGTGGTTGTCTTGCCATGAGTACCCGCCACTGCGATGCCATGACGGTAGCGCATCAGTTCGGCCAGCATCTCAGCCCTGGGAACCACCGGTACACGTCGTTTTCTAGCCTCAACCACTTCCGGATTTTCCAAAGCGACTGCTGTAGAAGTGACCACTACATCCGCCCCTTCAACATTAGCGGCTTCATGACCAATGAAGACGGTAATTCCCTGATCTTCCAAACGTCGGGTTACCGGTGAGCGTCTAATATCCGATCCTGAGATCTGGTAGCCCTGATTCTTCAGCACTTCGGCAATACCGCACATGCCCGAACCACCTATGCCGACAAAATGAATGTTTTTTATACGACGCATTTCAGGTATAGGTGCCACAGGAAAAATAGGTTTATTAGCGGGCATGTGCCACCTCCAGACAATGATCAGCTACTTCCTCGGCTGCCATAGGCTTTGCAACGCTGCCCGCAGCCCTGGCCATGTTAACCAGCTGTTCAGGATTGCCCACAAAATTCTCTAACATATTGATCAGACAGGTTTCGTTCAGTTCTTTTTGTTGCACCATCATAGCCGCACCCTGATTGACCAGGTACTGACCATTAACGGTTTGATGATCATCAACAGCATGGGGATAAGGCACCAGCAGGGCCGCCCTCTGAGCCATGGCCAGTTCCGAGACCGTCAGAGCCCCGGACCGACAAATCACCAGGTCTGCCCACTCATAAGCACCGGCCATATCATCGATAAAGGGTTCCAGGCGGCCCTCTATATTCAGAGCACGATATGACTCACGAGTAGCAGCCAAATTACTTTTCCCGGTTTGATGCCAAACCTCGATGCGACCTTTAAACCGGGTGAGCGCTTTTGGAACCAGCTCGTTGATGGCTACAGCACCTTTACTGCCACCTAACACCAGCAGCTTTAAAGACCTGCCATTCAGTTGTGCGGGTAACTCCAAATCAGCGATATCTGTTCTAACCGGATTACCCGTCAGAATAAGTTTCCCAGAGCTATTGACTGGACCGAAAGCTCCTGGAAAAGCCAGCAACACTTTGCGGGCAATTCTGGATAAAATCCTGTTTGTGAAGCCTGCAATAGCATTCTGCTCGTGGATCACCAGAGGGATACCTGACAAACGAGCTGCCAACCCACCCGGACCAGTGACAAAACCACCCATACCCAAAACACAGACAGGGTTGCAGCTTCGAATTACTTTTACGGACCGATACAGCGAAACAGCCAACTTCCAGGGCGCTTTCATTAGAAAGCTCAAGCCTTTACCCCTTAGCCCGGTGACCGGGATAAAACTGATTTCAAATCCATGGCGCGGCACCAGTTCAGCTTCCATACTGTCGGGCGTTCCCAACCAGTGAATGGTGTAGCCACGCTTCTCAAGTTCTCTGGCCGTGGCCAGCGCAGGGAAAATATGCCCGCCAGTACCACCAGCCATTATTAAAACAGTAGGTTTGTCAATAGTACTCATGGCGCCCCTCTGCTTTTTTTGTCTGTTTCGACATTAAACTGACGTCGTTCATAATCAATTCGCAGCAACAATCCAAAAGCCAGGCAGTTTATCAACAGGCTACTACCTCCATAACTGATCAGAGGCAACGCCAGCCCTTTCGTGGGCAGCAATCCGGTATTTACACCGATGTTGATCAGCGCCTGACTGCTATACAGTAAACCAATGCCATAGGCGACATAGCCATGGAACAGTAATTTTTTTGCTTCTGCCCGGTAACCGATTTGCAAAGCTCTCCAGGAAATAAATAGGATCAAAGTCAGAACGAAGACCGCCCCGAGGACACCAAACTCTTCAGCCAGAACAGCAAAGATAAAATCGGTATGAGCTTCCGGCAAATAGAACAGTTTTTGCAGACTGTTACCCAACCCTTCACCAAACCATTCACCCCGCCCAAAGGCAATCAGGGACTGGGTCAACTGATAGCCACTGCCAAAAGCATTGGCCCAGGGGTCCATATAAGAAGCCAGACGCGCCATGCGATAAGGCTCAAAAACAATCAAGGCAGCAATAGAGCCCACCAGCAGCAGGATGAGAATAATGAACTGCCAGAGTCTGGCACCTGCCAGAAAGATCATCCCCATGGAAGCCCCCATCAATACCACAAGGGCTCCGAGGTCCGGCTCCATTAGCAATAGTGTGGATGAAACAAAAAGAATGGTCATAGGCTTGAAAAAGCCAGTCCATTTGGTTCTGACTTCATCCAGGCGACGAACCAGGTAGGCTGCCAGATAAACGACAATCATCAGCTTGGCCGCTTCTGATGCCTGCAGATTGAAAAAGCCCAGAGGAATCCAGCGAACACTGCCATTGACCTCCCGGCCCACAACCAGCACAGCCAACAGTAAACCCAAACCACCAAAGAGGGAAAGCCAACTGTATTTCTCTATCGTTTTCACCGGTACCATCAAAATGCCTCCCATCAGGGACAGGCCGACAAAAACAAAAAAAACCTGCTTGATCAGAATGTAAAACGGATTAGAGTAAAGACTGCCCGCTACTTCCATGGAAGCGGAACTAACCATAATCAGACCAATCACCAGAAGCACCAGCACAGCACCCAGCAACGGAAAGTCAAGAGCACTGTCTCGACGGCCCGCAAAGGGTGACCTTATTTCGCTGAGAAGCTTATGGTGTAGAGTCATGCAAGGCGCTCCCTGACCAGAGTCGTAAAGACATCGCCACGCTGCTCAAAGCTTTTAAACATATCAAAACTGGCACAGGCGGGAGCCAGCAGCACGGCATCACCGCTCTCACTGACCTCGCAGGCATGATCTATTGCAGCAGCCAGATCTCTGGCATATTGAACCGGGATCACGTTACCGATGGCGTTATCGATATCAGCTGCGTCACGCCCTATCAGCACAACCTCACGACCATACTTTTGTAACGGTTGTTTCAGTTGATTAAAATCCGCCCCCTTGCCATCCCCACCGGCAATAAGAACAATTTTTCCGCTCAGGGTTTCACCCAAGCCTTCGATAGCCGCAACCGATGCACCGACATTGGTGGCTTTGGAATCATTAATCCAGACCACACCGTTTTTTTCAGCTACCCACTGGCATCGATGAGGAAGACC
Source organism: Endozoicomonas sp. SESOKO2 (assembly GCF_024606245.1). NCBI lineage: Bacteria > Pseudomonadati > Pseudomonadota > Gammaproteobacteria > Oceanospirillales > Endozoicomonadaceae > Endozoicomonas > Endozoicomonas sp. SESOKO2. The sequence continues at coordinate 14,976 of NZ_JAHHPQ010000674.1, read as the reverse complement.
TGTAAAGTGGCTCAGAGCCTTCAGCATAGGCACCATCGGGATACCCACTGACTCACCCAGAGCCAGGGCAGCCAGCGCATTCAACTGATTGTGACGACCCGACAACTTCATGGCCGCTGTATTGAGAAGCCTTTCAACACCTTTACAAAGCCATGTATCTTCTTGATCCTCTATTAAACCATAGTCGTGCAAATCAGGTTTGCCGGAAGTAAACGCTGTTGCTGGTGTAGCTTGGGGAAGAAGAGGCACAGTCAGGGCATCCTGCTTGTTGTATACCGCATGTTTACAACCACGGTATATACGCTGCTTCGCCTTATGGTAGTCCATCATGGACTCATAACGATCCATATGATCAGGACTGATGTTCAACACTGTCGCAGCAACTGCACGTAAAGAGTGAGTGGTTTCCAGCTGGAAGCTGGACAATTCCAGGATATAGAGATCGACATCTTGCCTTTTAAGCAGATCAAGAGCTGGAGTGCCAATATTGCCACCCACTGCAACATTCCAACCGGCCTCTTGAACCATTTCTCCCAGCAGGGCTGTCACAGTGCTTTTGCCATTAGAGCCAGTGATGGCGACGACGGGTTTATCCACCTCACGACAGAACAGCTCAATATCACCCACCGCCTCAGCCCCCTTACTGACAGCATCAGCAATCTCTGGAGTAGCCAGTGCAATACCAGGACTGAGAATCAACTCATCCGCCGAATTCAACCACTCCGGGTTCAACCCACCCAGATGGACGGGTACATCCGGGAAAACGGCTTTGAGTTCATCAATGCCAGGAGGGTTATCCCGAGTATCCATCACTTTAAATGAACGTTGTCTTGCAGCAAGATACCGCACACAGGACATCCCGGTCTTCCCGAGACCGACTACAACCCTTGTACGATTTGAGCTTATCAATGCTGACACGCTTATTTTTCCCGAGCAAAAACTGTGTTAACGAATCTTCAGTGACGCAAGACCAATCAGGACCAGAATCAGGGTAATAATCCAGAAACGGACAATCACCCGGGGCTCAGGCCAGCCCTTCAATTCAAAATGATGATGCAGTGGTGCCATACGGAATATTCGGCGCCCGGTGAGCTTGAACGAAGCCACCTGGAGAATCACCGACACTGTCTCCATGACAAAAACTCCACCCATAATGACCAGCACAATTTCCTGACGCACGATCACCGCCAGCACACCTAATGCCGCACCAAGAGCCAGAGCACCCACATCGCCCATAAAGACCTGGGCGGGATAGGTATTGAACCAGAGAAATGCCAGGCCCGCTCCACCTATGGCAGCGCAAAAAACGACCAGTTCCCCGGAACCGGGCACAAAGGGTATAAGCAGGTACTGGGCAAAGTTCGCATGACCACTGGCATAGGCAAAAACAGCCAGTGCAGAAGCCACCAGAACAGTAGGCATGATTGCCAGACCATCCAGACCATCAGTCAGATTCACAGCATTACTGCAACCGACAATGGTCAGGTAAGCCAGTACAACAAAAAATGGCCCAAGATCAATGACGACGTTTTTGAAGAAAGGTACAATCAGACTGGTCTCTACCGGTGCTTTAGCTGTGGCGTAAAGAAAGACAGCCGCACCCAGCCCACCCACTGACTGCCAAAAAAACTTCCAGCGTGCAGGCAGGCCTCTTGAATTTTTCTCCACCACCTTACGGTAGTCGTCTACCCAGCCAACAACTCCAAACACCACTGTCACCAGTAAAACCACCCAGATGTAGCGATTACTTAAGTTGGCCCACAAGAGGGTACTGGCCGCGATACAAACCAGAATCAATGCCCCCCCCATAGTAGGTGTTCCGGCTTTGCTGAGGTGCGACTGTGGACCATCATCACGCACAGCCTGACCAATCTGGTGATAACTCAGTCGACGAATCATATAAGGCCCCAGCCAGAGCCCCATACCCAGTGCAGTAAGCACACCCAGAATCGCTCTCAGTGTGAGATATTTGAAAACGGCAAAGCCGTGGTAGTATTGCGACAAGAAATCCGCAAGCCAGAGCAGCATTATCAGCGCTCTCCCTTATATTCTGATCCCACAAGGGATCTGACTACATCCAACATATTCATTCCATTCGATCCCTTGACGAGAACCGTGATGGGACAATCCGCCTGTTGCTCTCTGAACACTTGTATCCGGGTTCTTACCCAGTTCGAGAGAGCCTCTTTATCATCAAAATGCTGCCCTTTACTGTCATGAAGGTCATTTTTGAACGCTTCAACCGCCGCAACAGACGCCTGACCGTAAGCAGCAAAATCATCAATACTTTGAGCAGCTGCATACTCACCCACATCAACATGTCGGGCTTGTGTTACCTCACCGAGGTCCAGCATGTCCCCCAGCACCATAATGGTTCTACCCTCACAATCTGCCAACTGATCGATGGCGGCCAGGGTGGCAATCGGACTGGCGTTATAACTTTCGTCAATGACCAGAACACTATTCGACAGAAAGTAACGGGTCCCCCTTTGTTGATAGGGCCGGGCATTTTCCAGCCCCTTGACAATAATGTCCAGCCCCAGCCCCACAGCAGATGCTGCTGCGGCAGCGCAACAGGCATTCTGAACCTGATGTTTTCCCCAGAAAGACAGGTTGACGATCGCCTGCTTTTCAGCCTCTTCCTGAACAACATGCAACCTGAAGTTCATACCTTCAGACGTTGAAGATACCTCTGAGGCAAACACGTCAGCTTCCTGTTTATCCAGACTAAAAGACAGCACTTTTCGACCAGACTGTTTCAATGCCCTTTCTTTCCAGCGCTGGAAGCTGGGATCATCGAAATTCAGTACAGCAGTACCGCTTTTTTTGAGACCTTCAAGAATAAAGCCCTTTTCATGAATGACCCCCTCAAGCGTTAACAAATCCTTGAGGTGATTCTCTGAAGCATTGGTAATGATGGAAACATCCGGTTCAGTCAGGCGAGTGATGTAATTAATCTCACCGGGTGAACTGGTTCCCAATTCAATCACTGCGTGCTGGTGATCTTCTTCCAGTCTGAACAGGGTCAGGGGCACACCATAAGCGTTATTCAAATTTCCCTGAGTGGCCAGAACCTCACCATCCTGCTCGAAGACAGAAGCCAGCATCTCTTTGACAGATGTTTTTCCACAAGTCCCGGTCACGGCTACCACAGGTTTATGAAAGCACTCACGATTAAACTGCCCCAGTCGCCCAAGCGCCTCGTCAGTGTCCTGAACCTGAATCTGAGGAATTCCCAGACCGTCAACGGGCACCTGAACCACAACAGCAGCGGCACCTGCAGCCTCAGCCTGATCAACATAGCTATGACCATCAAACCGGGGCCCCTTGATGGCAACAAAAAGATTACCTTGCCCAAGGGTTCTGGTATCAATACTTATACCCGTTATGGTGGCACCACCATCAGAATCGCCCGTCAGGAGAACTCCCTGAAGCGCATCGGTTACTTCAGAAAGGGTAAATGGGCGAATCATGATACTCCCTCACTGACTGAAGTCGATTGCGGCTGCCAGAGATCAAGTGCTTTTCTGACTTCTTCACAATCATCAAAATGATGCCTGACGCCGTTGACTTCCTGATAATTCTCGTGACCCTTACCTGCAACAACAACAATATCGCCAGCGGCAGCCGTGCAGACAGCCCCCCGAATAGCCTCTGTACGGCTGATGACAGACGTTACTGAGATGCCGGTTTGATCGACCCCTGCCAATATATCTCTGATAATGTCTTCAGGGTCTTCGTTTCTGGGATTATCGCTGGTCACGACTACTTCATCTGCACCCTCGATAGCAGCACAGGCCATGAGAGGTCTCTTACCCCTATCACGATCACCACCACAACCAAAGACACAGATTAATTTTGAAGCACTGTGCTCTCTCAAGGCTTTCAGAACGCTCATCAGAGCACCCGGAGTATGCGCATAATCAACCACAACCAACGGTTTCTGATCACCACCAAAGCTCTGCATTCTTCCCGGCACCGTGCTCAACTGAGGCACCTTTTCAAGAACCCGCTCGAGAGAATAGCCCTGACAACAAACAACCCCTATAACGGCCAAAAGGTTTTCAAGACTGAAACGGCCCAGCTGAGGTGTCCTCAGCTGGGCTTGACCCCAGGGGGTATCCAGATCAGCCTTAACTCCCCGTGCATTCAGGAGAATATTCTTAGCCGTAATATCTGCCTCGCCCGAGGTCATAGAGAAAGTAAAAACCTCAGTATCACCGGAACAACTGGACAACATCAGTTCGCTATAGTCATCATCCAGATTAATCACTGCTTTTTTGACACAGCCGTTGGCAAATAGCAGAGCCTTGGCGCTGGCATAGGCGTCCATCGTTTTATGATAATCAAGATGGTCACGACTGATATTTGTGAAAACGCCAACTTCAAACGTTAACTGATCTGCACGCCCCTGATGTAAACCATGGGAAGAAACCTCCATCGCCATGAAGGCCACTTCTCTTGCCACCAGCTCAGCCATAAAGCCCTGTGTAGAAACGGGATCTGAAGTCGTATTCAGACAGGGCTCCAGTTCAGGAGGAACACCTTTACCCAGGGTTCCCATCACCGCACAAGGCGCCCCCAGGAGAGAAAGTAACTGCGCAACAAACCAGCAGATTGATGTTTTACCATTGGTTCCAGTCACCCCGGTCAACTTCAAGTCTGAGGATGGGTGCCGATAGAATTGATCGGCAAGATAGCTGATGTGTGCTTTTAAGTTTTCGATAAAAATAACAGGCTTGCCGGCCAGATATTCAGTTTCAGAACGTGCCTCCCTGCTCGACTCAGCGAGCACTGCAGATGCACCTGCGTCCAGAGCTGCACCAATAAACTCCCGGCCATCGGAACTCAGCCCCTGTACAGCGAGAAACAGCTCACCCCCGACCAGCTTGCGGCTGTCGAGGGTTAATCCTGTAAGGGTTATGTCTTCATCCAGCTGAGGATGATTCAGCTTCGCCAGCACTTCATTTAAAGACGTCATTTGACGCGAGGTCATGTTCCATCCTGTTTCAGTTTCATAACTCCGGGCTGCTCCAGATTGAGTCTTTTGGCTGTCAGCACTTTTTCTTCACTGGGCCTGACGCCCAGCATTCGCAAAGCCTGACCATTGACCCTGGAGAAGACCGGACCGGCGATTATGCCACCGTAGTAATCTTTTCCAGCCGGGTCATCAATGATGACAACAGTGGCAATGCGAGGGTTTTCCACAGGAGCCACACCGGCGAAGAGACCCACGTAACGATCTTCAAGGTAGCCACTACCACCCACTTTTTTAACCGTTCCCGTTTTGCCACCAACATTGTAGGACTTGACGGCACCGCGCCAGCCAGTTCCTCCTTTACCCACTACCTTGCCGAGCATTTCCATGACGTCATGGGCGACATCCTCATCCATGACCCGAACACCATCTGGTGCCACATCACGCTTGATCACGGAGGCTGGTCTAAGCAAACCACCAGCGCCAAGTACTGAATAAGCCTGCGCTAGCTGTAATGGCGTAACTGTTAAGCCATAACCAAAGGACAGGGTAGCCACTTCAATGTCACTCCAGCGGTCTTTAAAGGGCAGAAACCCAGCCCTCTCTCCAGGAAAGCCTGTTCCCGGACTCTGCCCGATACCCACACGGCGCAGCAGATCTACAACCTTATCGACACCGATATCCAATGCCATCTTGGTCACGCCAATATTGCTGGACTTCTTCAAAACCGTTTCGACATCAATGGTTCCAAAGCCTCTGACATCCTTAACTGCATTTTGTCCAACACGCAGGTAGCCAACGCCGGTTTCAATCCGGGTATAGCGATCATATTTGCGGGTCTCCATGGCTGCCGCCACAGTAAAGGGCTTGAGGGTAGAACCCGGCTCCACCAGATCAGTCATCACCCGGTTTCTCATGCGGTAAGGCTGAAGCCCGATGCGATTATTCGGGTTGTAGGACGGCTGATTGACCATAGCCAGAATCTCTCCGGTCTGGACATCCATCATCACCAGCGAGCCCGCTGTGGCTTTGGCTTTTTCTACGGCACTCTTCAGCTCACGATAAGCCATATACTGGAGTCTGGAATCAATACTCAGCATCAATTCCTTGCCAGGTTGAGCGCCTTCCACGAGCTCGACCTCCCTGGCAAGGCGCCCCCGACGATCTTTCAGCAGCCTGCGGGTTCCCTCGGAGCCAGTTAGCCAATGGTCATATCCCAGTTCAAGCCCTTCCTGACCTTTGTCATCAATCCCCGTAATACCCACCAAATGCGCCGTCACTTCGCCCATAGGGTAGTAGCGTCGCTGCTCGTCAAGAACATGCACACCCGGCACTTTCAGAGCTTCGATTTTCCCAGCCTGCTCAGGTGTCATCTGGCGCTTTAGATAAATAAACTCTTTCGCAGCGTTCTTTTTTACTCTGTTTGCCAGCCAACCTTTGTCAACCTGCAGAGCTGCTGCCAGTTTATTCCAGTCTTCTGGCACCTTAATCAGGTCCTGAGGGTCAGCCCAGACGGTCATAACAGGGGCACTTACCGCTAAAATCTTACCGTTCCGATCAAATATGACGCCCCGGTGAGCAGGTATAGACTCATGACGAACAGACCGTTTGTCACCTTCGTTCTGAAGAAAATGACGATTTAAAACCTGAAGATCTACGAGACGGTAACAAATCACCAGGCCAGCCACGACAAACAACAGTTGCAGAAGCTTGATTCTCCAACGATAAGGCATAGCCTTTTCCTCACCAGCCTGTTTTTTTCTGCTGGCACTGGCTGGCCTTGTTGCAGTTTTCACGGTACCACCATTTTTATACGTCCAGCGTTTGGCACTTCCATATCCAATTCATCCCTTGCAATTTTTTCCACTCGCCCCGGACTGGTCAGGGAACTGTGCTCCAGAAGTAACTTCCCCCATTCGACCTGAGCTTTGTTTTTCTGCTCAAACTCCTGCTGAAGCTCATTATGAAGCCGCCTGTTTTCATGCTCGACGAAGCTCACAGCAACGCCTGACACAAGAACACAGGTCAACAGCAATGCATTGACTAAATTGGATTTCTGAAACAACACCAGCAGCAGTTTGCTATCCATTTTTTCAGCCTTCTCAGATTAGCTTCTCAGCAATTCGCATGACGGCACTCCTCGCTCTTGGATTAGCTTTAACCTCATGTTCACCCGGCTTGATCGCTTTACCGATAGGCCGCATTCTCTTATTCAGCTGATCTTCCCTTACCGGCATCCAGCGCGGCAGCTCATCACCCTTGGCCTGTTTTCTGATAAACCTTTTGGCAATTCTGTCTTCCAGCGAGTGGAAGCTGATGACTACCAGACGTCCACCTGGCTTGAGTACTTCCAATGCGATATTGAGACAATCCACCAAATCGTCCAGTTCGCGATTGATATAGATGCGAATGGCCTGAAACGCACGGGTTGCCGGGTGCTTGTTCTTCTCTCTGGAAGGGCTGGCAGAGGCAATAATTCCCGCAAGGCGTTTTGTGGTCGTAATAGGCTCTTCTTCCCTTTCCCTGATAATGGCCCGGGCAATTCTGCGCGAAAAACGATCTTCGCCGAGCTCCCAGATCACCTTACTGATTTCCTTTTCTTCAGCACGATTAATCCACTCGGCCGCACTTTCCCCCTGCGTGGTATTCATCCGCATATCCAGCGGACCATCCTGCATGAAGCTGAAACCCCGCTCAGCGTTGTCCAACTGAGGCGAAGAAACACCCAGATCCAGCAGAACGCCTTCCACTTCCTGACCATCAAGAACCTCTTCCAGTTCAGCAAAAGAACCGTGATAAATGGAAAAACGGCTATCCATTTCAGCCAGTTCACGAGCTACAGCTACCGCCCCCGGATCCTTATCGATACCTATCAGCCTGCCTCTGCCGGACAGTTTCTTCAGAACTGCACGACTGTGTCCACCACGACCAAATGTTCCATCGACATAGAGCCCGTCAGGATCTGTAACCAAAGCCTCAACCGCTTCCTCTAACAGCACAGTAATGTGCTGGTCTGATTGCTCTTGCAATGTCATCTATCATGTCCGGGCGCATACCCATTAGAGGGACAAAGACTGGAGCTCAGCAGGCACTTCAGCGGATTCACTGGCTTCCTGAAGATAATCATCTCGTCGCTGGTTCCAGCAAGCTTCATCCCACAGTTCAAATTTTTTGCCCTGCCCCAGAAGAATGCAGCGTTTATCCATGCCTGCATAATCCCTGAGCAAGGGAGGTACCAAAACTCGGCCACTGCCATCCATATCAATGTCGGTGGCGTGTCCGATAAGAAGTCTTTGTATTCGGCGTGTCATCGGGTGAAAACTGGGCAGGGCTTCAATCTTTGCCTGAATGGCCTCCCACTCATCCTGTGGATAAATCAATAGACAAGGCTCATCAGTATCGATAGTTGCCACCAAACGGCCTTCACAACGATCTTTCAACACCTGCCGATAACGGGTAGGTATTGCAAGACGCCCTTTGGCATCGAGATTGATGGCATTAACCCCACGAAACAAACCGATTCCCTCAAGTCAATTCAGACAGGATGGCAGGCCGCAATCCGAAGAGAAAAAGTGTTCACTGGCACCCCACTCTCCCACATCATGCTAACTAAACTCCACTTTTATCCACTTTACTCCACTGAAGCACACTATAGAAACCTCAAAAACCCACGTCAAGGTCAGAATCTGTCTGAAGAGTCAAATAATTGACCCCGCCAGAGACCAGACACCCAGCGCTTTGCATTAAAAAAGTGCATAAAAATGAGCAGCTTGGAGGGAAGAGCTATTTAAGCCCATGAAGCATGAGAACTGCCTGAAAAAAATTGTAAAAGTTTCAGATAATTGAATATCTTGATCAACACATCCCATTCATTGCTGAACGGCCAGTCAAATTCACTGAGACCGATTCCGTTTCAATTCGGGAACAGATAGCGGAAGAAAAAGAAAGTCTCGAGTTGGCCTGTAAGCCGGGTTCTGTCCAACCTGTAAACAGGTCTGGGCAATCATTCATCTGGGATACCTGTCACCAGGCACCTCAAGCAACCTACCCGAATCCAGTGCGGGTCACACCTCCAGGATTCCTATTTGGTCTTGCTCCAGGCGGGGTTTACCATGCCGTGAACTGTTACCAGTCACGCGGTGCGCTCTTACCGCACCCTTTCACCCTTACCGGTCACCGGATGGTGACTTAGGCGGTCTGCTCTCTGCTGCACTTTCCGTAGGCTTTCGCCCCCCAGGCGTTACCTGGCGCCGCACCCTTTGGAGCCCGGACTTTCCTCCACCAGATACTGAAACAGGATCTGACAGCGACTGCCCGGCCAACTCGAAGCGGCGAATACTACCGAATGATTTCCTTCACTGCAATTCGTTCATTTCCCATAATTAAGAGCCGAATCTATTACAACTTATTTCATCGTAAGCGATAGCTCATAGAGCTGCTTCTTGCGATACCCGGAAACATCGGCGATCACAGCAGCCGCTTTCTTGGCGGGTAACTCTTGCAGTAACCGTTGCAGCAATTTAACGGTTTCAGGATCAACGGCTTCTTCCTTGCGCTCTTCTGCACCCTCCACCAAAACCACAAATTCGCCACGACACTGATTGGAGTCCTCCAGCAGTATTTTCTCCACTGCTTCAACCTTGCCCGCAAGGACCGTTTCAAATGTTTTCGTCATCTCCCTGGCCAACACGATATAGCGATCTCCACCCAACACCTCCTTAAAGTCCGCAAGACTATCCAAAATTCGATGTGTGGATTCATACACAGCCCAGGTATTCATCATCGAGCCCAGCGCTTCAAGCCTTTTCTTCCTACCAGATGACTTGGCTGGCAGAAAGCCTTCAAAATAGAACCTGTCCGTTGGCAAGCCACTGACCGACAGAGCCGCTACGAGCGCACAGGCACCCGGAACCGGTGCTACTTTGATACCCTGCTCCCTGACCATTCGCACCAGCACAAAGCCCGGGTCTGATATCAGGGGCGTCCCGGCATCACTGATCAATGCCACAGAATCGCCCTGCCGTAATCGAGCCAGTAACACCTCTGCCTGATGCCTTTCATTATGCTCATGACAGGGAATCATGGGGGTCTCGACCCCAAAGTGATTGAGCAACTTACGACTATGCCTGGTGTCTTCTGCTGCAATCACTGACACCTGCTTCAGCACCTCAATGGCTCTCGGTGCCATATCATCAAGATTTCCAATGGGGGTCGAAACAACAAAAAGGGTACTTTCAGACATATCCTGCCAGCCAGTCGATCAACTATGAGGGTCGTTCATAGTCAGGGAGATTAAGAGACAAAAAACCATAAGTTTACTCTTTTCAGAGAGCCGTTGACAGAATCCTTAACAACCTGACCTCCCATCCTATCCTCATCAGGCTGACGCACAGACCATGTTAGGGTAAAATAGATGAATCAAAAACAGTTCGGTCGTTGACTCCGATTTTATGAGCCAGAACCTTTCCAAACGCACTCTGATGACTACACTGCTGATTGGCGCGGTGTTGACAGGATGCTCATTACAACCCAGCAAAGTCGCTGAACTTACTTCACCCTCGCAGGAAATGGCTCGGGAAGGAGCCGATCAACTGCTGGAGCGAGCCAAACGCAGCTCATTTCCAGAAAGCGCCAGACTCAAAATTCAGGCTGCCAGGCAATTAACCGATGACCAGTTAGCCAGAGCACGAACCATTCTGGACAGCCTGAATTATGGAGAGTTACCTGAAACTCTCAGAGCCGAAATGGCCGTGGCAAGAGCCCGCATTGCTGAGCGGGCAGGACAGAACCGGGAAATTTTCCTCTGGCTGGACAGAGCAGCAGTTATCAACAGCAGCAACACTCAGCTCCTGGATCAAAGTCACATTCTCAAAGCACGGGCGTATAACCGCTTCAGAGAATTCGTTGCAGCCCTGGACGAATGGAGCATGCTGTCTAATATCAGTGAGCTTGACCAACAACCCGAAAACCGCGATGCCTTTTGGGAAACACTGCTTAATGCACCTGAAGAGCGCCTGATTATTCTGAACAGTCAGACCGACAGTAAAGTCATGAAAGGCTGGCTGCAACTCGCTCTGGTTTATCGCTCTGACAAATCACTGAACCAGCAACTGGCCGATTTGAGCAACTGGCGATCTCACTGGCCGGATCACCCTGCAAAGGTCTACCTACCGAAAGACATCAGTGCGCTTCAGATAGCCGGCACTGAGCAACCCGACAAAATCGCCCTTCTTCTTCCTGTCAGCGGCCCACTGGCCTCTGCGGGCAGAGCGATTCGAGATGGCTTTCTCGCCGCTTATCATCAGAATCTTTCTGATGAGACCCTACCTGAAGTGTCCATAATGGATACTCATAACAAAAATGTTGTCGAGCTGGCCAACGAAGCTAAAAACGAAGGCGCCAAATTGATCATCGGCCCTCTGAACAAGACTAACGTCAGCCTGTTAAAAGAAAAGACCCCCGGAGACATTACCATTCTTGCCCTGAACAGCCTCGAAGACAGTGGCAGCCACTTTACACAAAAAGGCAGTTTCTTTGAATACGGTCTATCCATCGAAGATGAAGGCAGGGCTGTAGCCCGTCGAGGCATTCTGGATGGACACCGCCGTGTACTGATACTTCGCCCGGAAACTTCATGGGGTGACAGAGCCACGAACAGCTTTATGGCGGAATGGACAAAGCACGGTGGAGAGGTGGCCGGCATCACAAAATTCAACAGCAAAACCGAGTTCAGCCAACTGGCTGGCCGGGCCTTGCTGGTTGAAGAAAGTCAGAAACGCGCCAAAGAGCTGAGCAGTGTTCTGGGAGAGAAACTCGGCTTTACGCCTCGCAGAAGGCACGATATCGACATGATTTATATGCCTTCCAACCCCCAGGAAGCCCGCCAGCTCAAACCCGCGCTCTCTTACCAGTTTGCTGGTAAACTGCCCGTTTATGCCACTTCCAGCGCATACTCTGGCAGGGTCGACCCCAGCAGAGATCAGGATCTGAACAACCTCAGAATTCCCGTAATGAACTGGTACCTGCCTGGTCAAAAAAGCAGTCTTGAATCCAATATTCGAGCCACCTGGAGCAGCTCAAGAGGCCAGTATGGCAGTCTTTACGCCATGGGAGCCGACGCATTTAAGCTGTATCCTCGCCTGCAACAGCTCGCCAGCCTGCCCGGCAGTCGCCTGGAAGGACTGACAGGCCAGCTCAGCATCAACAGTAGGCATCACGTGGAGAGGGAGCTTTCCTGGCAGATCTTCCGAGATGGTCGACTGAAACCATTACCTAATCCGGTTCAAAAAAAAACTGATGTTCTGGCAATTAAAGCTTCGCAATAACCCGGGGCTTTCTGCTGAAAACCGGGCTTTGGAATACCTTAAAGCCCGGGGTATGAAGCTGGTCAATAGAAACTATGCCTGCAAAGCAGGAGAAGTAGATCTGATCATGCTCGACAAGGAAACCCTGGTTTTTGTAGAAGTCCGTTTCAGATCACAATCACAACTCGGTTCAGCTGCCGAGTCTATTACTACCCGCAAGCAAAATAAAATCAGAAAAGCCGCCAACCATTTTCTGGCACTCCACTCGAAGCATCAGCACAGGCTTTGCCGCTTCGATGCTTTTTTGCTCAAAAATGCATCTCCTTATGACGACGCAAACTCCGAAAAGAATATAGAATGGATTAAGGGTATTTTTTAAACTAAACAGCAAAAACATATAAACATGAGCCAATCTCTCTTGCTGTTGTCTTGCTGATGTAAGCAAGCAACAAAAAGGAGTAATGAAAAAGAAATCACGGTAAACTAATTGCTCTGTTAAAACACCCATAAACTCATGAGGCTCTCGCGATTATCAAATGCCTTTAGCGAAAGAAAATACCTGCTTCGAAACCTGCGGCGTCGAACCACTCGGGATTTTGAGACATGCATGAGCGCATTACACAACATTTTTCAGACAGCATTGACGCCAAAATTCGTGCTGCCGACACCCTGCCCCCCCTGATCGCCCAGGCATCCGAGCTTATGGTGCAATCCCTTCTGAATGAAGGAAAGATCCTGGCCTGTGGAAACGGCGGCTCCGCAGGAGATGCCCAGCAATTTGTTTCCGATTTGCTCAACCGTTATGAACGAGAAAGACCTGCATTGCCAGCTATGTCTTTGTGTGCCGATAGTCTGACATTAAGCTCAATTGCTAATGACACCAGCTTTCACGAAGTCTTCTCAAAACAAATTCGGGCACTGGGACAACAGGGCGACATTCTTTTGGCGATTTCGACATCAGGCAATTGCCCCAATATTGTCCAAGCCATCCAGGCCGCTCATGATCGGGATATGCAGGTCATTGCCCTGACCGGTAAAAGCGGTGGCGATATGGTGAGACTGCTGCACCCTGAAGACATTGAAATAAGGGTTCCGGACAATAGTTCTCCACGCATTCGGGAAGTTCACACACTGGTCATTCATTGCCTCTGCGACCTGATCGATGAATTCCTGTTTTCCGGAGAGTAAGCCAATATACACAACAAAAAACATTTTTCACTTTAAAACAACAGACCCCGTTTAATTCATCATCGACAGGAGATAACAAGGTGAAGCGTTTATACGCCCTGATTTTAACCAGCTCAGTCATACTGCTGGGGGGTTGTTCGACCATTTTAAGCAGCGTCAATGAAGACCCCATCCGTATGGACCCCACAGAGCGATCATGGGGCAATTTGATAGACGACCAAACCATTGAAACCATTGCAGCCGTCAACATTAAGAAAGCCGACGAGCGCTTTAAAAACAGTCGCATTAAAGTCGTCAGCTTTAATGGCACCGTGCTTTTAATCGGACAGGTGCCCAGCAACGAGCTTAAACACCTGGCAGAAGAGACTGCCAAAAATGTCAGCGAAGTTGACAAGGTCTACAACGAACTTACTTTAGGCATTAACGCCAGCCTGCTCGAACAGAGTAACGACTCCTGGCTAACGACGAAGGTGAAGACCAATCTGATCAAGAGCGAAGACGTTTCTGCAGACCGCATCAAGATCAATACAGAAAAAGGTACTGTCTACCTGATGGGGCTGACAACACCCAGACAAGCACAGGCTGCAGTGGACATTACCAGGAACACTGGTGGCGTTCAGAAAATAGTCAAAGTCTTCGAATACATTCAGTAGCCCAAACAACTATGCTGGCGCAGCCATATTCAACAGGTCTTGTCCGCTTGTGCCAGCTTTTCTCACCCCTTGTCAAAACCTATCCATTCAACAAGCTAAGTAAAAATAGCACCAGAGGAAAGCCTTGCACTTTCCTCTCTCTTCCGAAATACCCATACCTTGTTTCACTGGCCTCAATGCGACTCAGCATTTCATATTCGGAGAATCTGTCTTCTTTCATACGGGGAGCACCTTTCGTCGTGATTAAGCAACCAAGCCACCATTTTTGAGTTTAATAATGTGAGAGGGGTGGATCATTTCTCCGCCAGTCATGTGCTTATTTTCAGGTAACAGAAATAAAATCGAAGAGAGGGAGAGCGCCACGAGCACTCTCTGAATGAAACTTACATGCCGTTTCGGAAAGTCTGGTGATCAATAACACCGCTTTCACGCACAGTTTTTAATCCAAGTGCATACTCTTTCAGGACGACCAGGCTGTAATCCATACGCTTTTGCATATGTTGATCAGCCTCTGCATCTTCACCCGTCATGACAGAAGTGACATTCCGCACAATAAGGTGATCAGGAATGTAGCACAGACGGCAATTCTTATAACTGCTTGAACGCAGCTCCACAACAGGGTAAGAACCGCCCTGCCCGGAAGACACCGCTGTAATCAAACCTGGCTTATGCCCTAATTGCTCTGCCCCGAAGATCAGGAAAAAGTTTTTCAGACCTGAAGGAACCATACCATTCCACTCCGGTGTCACCACTACAATCGCATCACTAGCAGCCTGTCGGACTTAAGCGACCGTAGCAAGGATTGCAAGAAATTGAGGATAAAAATTTCTGCTTCTGAGGAGAATAGCGAGCT
>NZ_JAHHPQ010000673.1:0-7286 GCF_024606245.1 Endozoicomonas sp. SESOKO2 | reverse complement strand
TGTTGCAAAGTTACCAAAACTGGAAGATCAGGCAGGACAATTCCAATCATTGGGATTAGAAAAAAAGCTGGAAGCTATTCCCAGACTGGAAAAGGAAAAGCAGCTCACTCAGCGTGTAGAGGATGAGTATTCCGAGCTTGATGAAGGATTGAGGGTTGCTCTGGATTCCTTACCTGATGTCCAGTTCTTGAGTGATCAGGCTCTTGATGGATTGCCACATAAAAAATTATTGAGTTCTCAGAGGCTGCTGCTTGAAGAACTAGGAGTTGACATTCGAAAGTTGCTGGAACAAGCAAGAGAGAAATGGACGGCTGCATGTGGTAAGAAAGACGCTCTGAAGAAAGGATTGTCAGAGCAAATCAGGGCCGATGAGGAAGCCCTGACAAAAGAGTTCAAGAAGATACCTGCCAGTCAGGGCAAGAGTGGCAGGGAAATAGGTGAACTCTACCAGACGATTTTGAAAGAAATTGAGAGCATTCGTCCCAAAACACAGTCTCTGAAGCATAGGAAAGAACAAATAAGAGTTCTTTATGAACGTAGAAAGAGTCTTTTGTCTGAACTGAGTGAGGCTCAGGTTCAGCTGTCCAGTAATGCAACGAGAAATCTCAGGAAATTGAACAATAGGTTAAGAGGAAAGCTGAAGGTAGATCTGGCTGTGGCTGAGGACAGGCAGAACCTGTTTGACTTTGTATTGTCGTTTAATTTGGAAGGTATCGGTGCCAAGCGTTTAGAGTGGCTCAAAGAGGGACAGTTTTCTCCGGAGAGTTTGGCTGGCACTATACGTCAGGGAACAGATGCTCTGCAGAATTCTGGCTGGGAGATCACTCCCACAGTCGCCAGCGCTCTTGTCACTCTCTCTGAAAAGCAGTTGCTTGAATTAGAAGAGGTGCAGTTGTTGGACAAAAAAGTCATCGAACTTAATGTAGCCCATGAGGGGCAAGCTGAAGATTACCGACATATTGATGACCTTTCAGTAGGGCAGCAATGCACGGCTATATTGCATATGCTACTACTGAATAACCAAGACCCCCTCATCCTGGATCAGCCAGAGGATAATTTGGACAACGCTTTTATTGCTGACAGGATTGTCGCTGAACTACGAAAGGCTAAGCTGGAAAGGCAGTTTATTTTTGCCACACATAACGCCAATATCCCTGTTTTTGGCGATGCGGAGTGGATTGGCGTCCTTCAAGTCAATCCAGAAGAACGCAGGGCAGAGATCCCCCTCGAACTTCAGGGAGCTATAGATGTGGAACCTGTTCAGAAATTTGCGGCTGATATTCTCGAAGGAGGGAAGGCTGCTTTTAATCAACGTCGTGAAAAGTACGGATTCAATTGAACATGCTGAAATCAGAGCTACTGGAAATTATTGCCAATGGCGAAAACTCAGGCGTTGAATTTAAGCGGGATGATATTCGTCCCGAGCAGCTTGCTGTAGAAGTGGTAGCAATGGCTAACCTCAAAGGAGGTATGCTGCTAATGGGAGTGGAAGATGATGGCTCCATCAGTGGTATAGAACGAGACAAACATGAAGAATGGGTAATGAACGCTATCGCAGATAAAGTTCATCCCATGTTACTGCCTTATTACGAAGAAGTTCAGCTTGATTCTGACCATCGTATTGCTGTGATCAGCTTTACAGAAGGGGTATCAAAACCCTATGTACTTAGACATAAAGGCCGTGAAGATGTCTTTATTCGAGTCGGTTCAACATCCAGAAGAGCTTCAAGAGAGCAGCAGGCAAGATTGTTTGCCTGCGGCGGAGTGCTACATACCGAAGCTTTGCCTGTAGCAGGCTCCAGCTATAACTCTCTGGATCAAGAACGACTGTCTGATTATCTGAAAAATGTTCTCTCAGAGCCTGATATTCCCCAGAATAAGTCTTCCTGGATTAATCGGTTAGTTGGTTTAGGGTTTATGACTGAAGGTGTCAGCTCTCCAGTTTGCACCGTTGCGGGTATGGTATTGTTTGGTATTTCCCCCAGACGTTATTTGAGGCAGTCTGGAATCAGGGTGATTGCTTTTGATGGAGAAGATAAAACTTATCAATCCAAGATTGACAAGAGACTGGATTTTCCACTGGTAGGGCTCTGGAAAGAAGATGAAGCCGGTGAGCGAAGTCTGTCAGAGATACACTATGGACTTATTGAGAAGCTGATTGACCTGATTGAACCCTATATAGGCGAAGAGTCTGGAGAAATAGACAGTCATTTTCGCAGGGAAAGGCGTTGGTACTACCCTAAAGCAGCCGTAAGGGAGCTGGTTATTAATGCTCTTGCACACAGAGACTGGACACGATCTGTCGATATTGAAATAGGAATATACAACGATCGTCTGGAATTGATTAGCTCAGGCACCTTGCAGAATTCTATGACTGTCGAAAAAATGCTAGCTGGACAGCGTTCCCCGAGAAATCCGATTATAGTCGAAGTTCTGAGGGACTATGGCTATGTAGAGGCCAGAGGAATGGGTGTGCGAACTAAAATTGTACCTCTCCTAAAGCAACACAATGGGAACAAACCGTGCTTTGAATTGACAGAAGACTACCTCAAGACAACCTTCTACAAGGGAAAGCAACCGGCGGCAGAGTCCTGAGTTAAGCTCACCTATTCCCTACTGTGTCAGAAGTGGTGTCCCGTTTATTAATTGACCAACTAATAAAACACTGGGTGGTAGACAGGTAACTTCGGGACAAAACATTAAGCAGTGGCCTAAAGACAGCATGGTCATTATTTGAGTATCTGTTTTTCAGAACCCCGTGGAACATATCCAATCCAAGCCTGAATAGAGCCTTGGCGGGCCTTCAGTGCTTATTCAGATGATTCTATAGGTTCTAAAAAACAAGCTCGCACCTGGGTGAAACATTGTCTCGTTCTTTTATAATTTGTTTTTGAATAGACTTTTCATTTATGAAACTTCTGCTTAATAATTGTCGTGTTTCTAAAGGAAGTTGATCATGCCAGATATCAGGGTTTTCAGATAAAGCTTTTGCATCAGACTCGTTAAAATCATCTGATAAGAAAGCACTGCCAAACTTAGAATGTAACTCGTAATATTTATCGCTTATAGCGCCGCATTTCATTTTCAACTGTATCGCTGATAAAAATAGTGCGGCATTAATAAGTCGTGATGATGGATGACTATAAAAAGGTGATTCTTTTTTAAAGATGTGATCAAAATCGATTAATTTTATTTTATTTTTCAGGCAAACCATATTTTCAAGCTTGAAATCCCTGTGAGAAACGCCTATCAAATCAAGATGATTTAAAATTTCAAGAACTTGAAAAATAATTTCATGAAATTGTGCAACTGATAAATTTGAAAAGTTTTCTTTTAAAAATTGATCGAAGCTAATTTTTCCTAACTCCATCACAATATACATTTTATTGTCTTCTTCCAGAACACCAAAGTATTCAATAATATTAGGATGGGGGTTAGCTATTAAAGACTGTATAGAGTTTTTCTCATCAATAGCACTCTCCGCTTTCCAACCTATCAAAGGAATAACTTTTATAGCTATATCACATTTACGTTCGGTTATACACTTCGACTGATACACATCGCCGCATGCGCCATCACCCAGTTTGTCTTTAAACTCGAACATATGGGCTTTTGGTATAGTGCCCTGTGCAAAACCATGAAAACACTTTTCTTGACTTTTACTTTCTGCGTCAATTTTCATCCTTTTGGTTGGTAAGCTTACAATATCCATATTAATTCCCTGGTTTAATCCGCACTTCAATAATCGGACTCCAGATGAAGAATTTAGTTCCATAAACGGTATGACCTAGCCTTTCTCCCGCTCTCCTCACACCACTGCCGTGTGGGTCCGCACCGGGTTCAATGCTGGTTAAAGTTACTGTCGTCGGATACAGCGGGTTTACGATAAAACCGGAGACCTTTTGGAATTGCAGGTAAGCTGCTTATGCCAATCGTTTTCAAAAATTAGACAGAAATCATTAACATCAGAATACACTCTTCATAGACATGGGAGCTTCTGTTATCTATTTTTAGTCTGCAACGGAAAGATAGCTAGATTCCGGGGCGTTCCCCCGTCTTTTTAAAATAGAACTAACGTTCAATAAACTTATTGCCAGAAAAAAGGCCTGATAAAAATGAAGCAATGTATTCGTTTAATTTTAGTATTGGTTACGATGATGCTCCCTTGTACAGGGTATTCTGGAGATGATAGATTCGACGCTCTCCTGCCATTAACAGCATTAAGTCTCATGCAAATATTCAAAACCTTTACAGAGGGAGACTCTACCAGCAGCTTTTTCAATCTCGAAGGGATTCAAGTATGGTCATTTAACAGGGATCACTATTCATCCGATGGGTGGACTGACGAGCAGACTGTTGATGGTATACTGACAGTGTCCGCTACGTTTCATCAGGCAACTCCAATGGATGCTACCGCTGACCTGCAACCCCGATCTTCAAATTTCATTGATATGGGGGCTGGCATTAGCGCTTACTTTTCGTATGTTTTGCCATTATTGACTGAATATTTTCGGTCTCAATTCAACCCTGATAGAGTTTATTATCTGGATCGAGCCAATCTTGAACGTCATCAAGGAACAGCAGTAGACGATGACCCTGATGGTTTTGATGACGACCATGATGTCAGTGATGATGAAGGAAAAGCTTCAGAAAAAGAGACTGGAGCAAGAGCAATCAACAAAGAGTGTGAGTTTTTTAAGTGTGAGTATGATGATTGCAGTTCTGTATCTGATACCCCTGAAAATTGGAAAGCTCATGTAATCAGTGACATGAAAAAAGGCACGATCACTTACCAAGCTTCATTGTATTATTCAGGTTTTCTCAGGCCAGCTTTTGGGCCTGAGCCAAGTCCTGAACAAAAAGATATGTATGAAAAACAATGTGATAGAGATGAAGAACTATGCGAAGATTTGATTACACAGACACGTCGTTGCATTGATCTATTCAACAACGGGCTTGATGAAGGGCTAAGCGAGTATCTGCCCTCTGACCCGAACCTCCCGTATCAGGATTGATGTCGCCTTTTTTGATCCATAAGTCTCAATAGTTAGCAGCTTTTCCCCCGTCGCCGCCTGCGGCGGCGCGGCGTAACCACCCACTGAAACGTTTGCTAACTATTATGTTTTGAACTTTATGCATGGTATTGACTCTGAATAGTGAAATAAATGAAAAAGGAGTTTCACCATGACGACACCGGTCAGCAATGTTACAAATAAAGGGTTGCTCTCAACAATAGAGGTAGCCAAAAAACAGAGCACTTTCGATTCACATAAAGCTGGAGCAACATTTTATAACAGGTCTGTGGAATGTGTAGAGCCATCAGTATCTATAAAAATTGATAGATCCAAAAACAGGTGCACTACTCTTAAAGGACTGGCTCAGAGTCATATGGGCATGAGAGAGGTGACATTAAAGTATATTCCTTTTGAAATAGACGGCACCATTTTTAATTGTATCAATGGCAATGAAAGAGATAATGAGCTGGCAGAAAAAATGATGGTGATTAGTGATGACTGCTCAAAAAGTTCTTTCTCTTTTAACATTAAAACAGAAGATGGCAATCACGAGTATAAGCCTTCACACTTCTGGCAAGAACAACTACTAAAATGTATAAATGCAGGATTGCAAGTTTTTTTCGATGACTGCCCCCCAGATAAAGTGGTTCCTCTGTTAGCAAACAAGACTGTTGGTAATATTTATAAAGGTAAAAAAATCCCAACAACTTGCTTTCAATTTGTTAACTTTATGGAATTTAATTCAAATTCATTTCAAGATAATTTCCGCATAGAACTTACAATCTTAAAAAATTCAAAGATAGAGAATCAATTCATTCCTGTTGCAATTTTAAACAACAACGAAATCGTTCATATATTTATTCACATTGGAGATGATGTTTGTATAGGTAAATTGGGAGGTGAAAATATTTTTTTCCATACTGCTGAAGATATATTGAATCATTATCAAGAATCTTTTGAAAATCCTTTGACTTTAGCAATTGCAAATATTAAACCTTTACCCTAGTTGTGTGGCACATAAGTCACTGTCCAACTTTTATTGATTAATCAGCAACCTGGAAAACTAACCTGACACAGTGGGTTTTTGGTATTGTAGGTAAGTGGCTTATGCCAATCTTGTTTAAAACCAGACAGAAACCATCAATATCACTGAATACACTGGTCATAGACACGGGAGCCTCTGTTATCTATTGATAGTCAGCAGTCGAGAGATTGCTAAATCGCGGGAGTTTCCCTGTCTTTTTGGAATCGAACTCATGTTCAATAAACTTATTGCCAGTAAAAAGGCTTGATAATATGAAACAATGTATTCGTTTAATTTTAGTTTTGGTTACAGTGATGCTCCCCTGTACAGGGTATTCTGGAGACGATAGATACGACGCTCTCCTGCCATTGACAGCGTTAAGTCTCATGCAAATGTTCAAAACCTTTATAGAGGGAGGCTCTTCCAGCAGCCTTTTCAATATCGAAGGGCTTCAAGTATGGTCATTTAACAGGGATCACTATTCATCCGATGGATTTTTAGCAACTGACGAGCAGACTGTTGATGGTGTACTGACAGTGTCCGCTACGTTTCAGGCGACTCCATCGGATGCTGCCCCTAGCCAGCAACTCCGAATATCAAATTTTCTTGATATGGAAGATAGCATTAGCGCTTACTTTTCGTCTGTTTTGCCATTATTGACTGAGTATTTTCGGTCTCAATTCAACCCTGATAAAGTTTATTATCTGGATCGAGCCAATCTTGAACGTCATCAAGGATCAGCAGTAGTCGCTGGCCCTTATGATTCTGATGACAACTATGATGCCAGTGATGATAAAGGAAAAGCTTCAGAAAAAGAGACTGGAGCTCGGGCAACCAACAAAAAGTGTGAGTATGATGATTGCAGTCCTGTATCTGAAGCTCCTGCATATTGGGAAACTGTTATAATCGGTGACCTGAATAAAGGCACTATTGTTTACAAAACCAAACTCTATTATTCAGGTTTTCTCAGGCCAGTTTTTGGGCCTGAGCTAAGCCCTGAACAAGATGAGATTTATGAAGAACAATGTTTTCGTAATGAAGAACCATCCGAAGATCTGATTACACTGACACGTCGTTGCATTGATCTATTCTTCGGCGGGCTTGATAAAGGGCTAAGCGAGTATCTGCCCTCTGAACCGAACCCCCCGCATCAGGATTGATGTCACCTTTTTTGATCCATGAGTCTCAATAGCTAGGAGGCTGACCGAGAATAGACTGCCCTACTGCGGCGGCAGCAAATTGGTCTG
>NZ_JAHHPQ010000672.1:0-4272 GCF_024606245.1 Endozoicomonas sp. SESOKO2 | reverse complement strand
CCATTGGTTCAACCAAATGGTATCGGACACTGATCGTCCGTGGGTAGTAGGACGCGGTGATCTCAACAGTATTGATGAGAAACGCCATGAAATTTGTATTAAGACTCGTCTGAGTAAAGAAGAAGCCAGAACGGAGATCATCAGGATGGTAGCTCAGGCCAGGTGGCAGGCATCCGGTCTTTCCCTGAAGCCGGATCAGTCAGACGATATGCTCACTCAGTCACTGTACCGACACTGGCAGCAGCGCTGGTTTAATCATGGGTTTAGCCAGACGGGCGTGGACGTTAATAGCGTGTTTCCCCTGACGAAAGAGCAAGAACAAACGCTGAAAACACCGGCTTGCCAGCCTTATCTTCGGGAAACTGATCGGCGGCTAGAGGCATGGAACGCCAATGAGGTTCAATTGTGTCCGGCACTCTGGCATCAGATAAGTGATCTGCCGAACCATTTGATGAATGATTTTATTAAAGAAGCATCAGCTGGCAGTGATGACGCTCCTGAACCAGGCATTCCAGAAGCTTTGGAGAAACAGGCTGAGGCATTGGATCGAACAACGAACTATGAGGCTCTGGAGATCCCAAAAGGTGAAATTCATAAAATTTTTGATACGCATAACCATTCTCCCAGGATGTATCGCTGGCGGGCAAAACATGTTTATGTGACTGCTGAGGGTGATATCAAAAAGATCAATCTTGATAGTCACCACCTTCTGGGGGTAGAAACCCTCATACCTGATCCGTTACCAGAGTATGGCCAGGAAATTGCATTAACCGGAGATCAAACGCTGGCGACCCTTGAGCTGTCATCAGAGAATGGTGAATATCCATTGCCCAGCCTGACGCCTCACGAGACTATCGTGGCTCTGCGTATTGAGCACGGTTTGCCGTTCAAGCTGATCAGGGATCGATATACCGGGCTTTACACACTCTTTATTCCACAGGCCAAAGCCCACCAGAGTATTCAATGTACTTATGTCGTAGAACCCGGAAAACCGGGGGGAAATGCACGTACTAAAGAAGTCCGGCCAGGACGATCAATACCTTTTGACGCCCAGTGTACAGAGGGTATGAAAAACGTACTGAAAGAGCTGTTTACAAATATTGACCGACACCCAACCGAAATGAAGGAGCTTTTGCAAACAATCAATGACACTAAAGACACCAGGCAACGAATTAACGCAATCACGGAGTATTGCAAACAGTTTTCCGGTGACGCTGAACCAGAAGCCAAAGAAAATTTCTTTCGTTTCCTGGTAACACGGCGACAAGGCAGCTGTCGTCATCGTGTGCCTGTTTTTATCGCTTTTTGTCGTTATTTTGGGATTTCATGTCGGGAAATTTCCAGTCGTGTCCACTGCTTTGCTGAGTATTCTGTGGATAGAGGCCAAACCTGGGAATCAGTGGATTTGGACGGTGCGCCCGGTGGGACAACAGAAATCACACCTGCTTTCCAGCCCACAAGAAAGGTCCCCGCTTCCAGCAGTGAGACAAAGAAGACTCTGCATCTCCTGAAGGAACTCCTGAAAGGGGCTGATTTAGCACAACAGCAAACCCTGGCTAAAGCCTGTGGCATGAGCCTGAAGGAACTGAACAACGCTTTTGTGGCAAACACTGCATTACCAAAAACCAATCTAAGTACTTTCGAAATAGTAAGGAACCTTTGGAAGGAAAAAAATTTAACCGGTTTTTCCATGGGCTTCTCAATGTTGGAGTTGCTGGAGACAAAAACATTGAGTTGTTTCGTGGAGGAATGTATCGATTTTTTGGTTTGCGACGATAGTCATCTTCATAACCCTCTGCCAGAGGCAGTAAGACAAATCTTGTCCAACAGCGATGAAGATCAGGTCACAGGAAAACTCAAGTTTCTTCATTCAAAAATGATTGTTCAGGGCGGAGTAAGCCCTACGCACTGGTTACGTCTAATTGTGGATATACTGAAGCACATTGACTTAACCAGACCTTCGGTTATTCAATTTGCCCGTAAAACTCTGGAATCGTGTTGGCTGGATTCACCGCCGATCTATAAAGGCCATATTGTGGGTGCTCATCAACAGCATCAGATATTGGTGCGCCTGGAAGACGTCGATGAACTGAAGGTAGAAGCCGCCCATTCTCTGAAAAAGTGGTACCGGATGTTCTTGTCCAGAGAAAAAAATAGCCAGATATGGCGGTTGGTTTATAGAAAATACCAAAATATAAACGATGAAGCCTGGTTCGTGACTCATTGTCATGAAGGGTTTTCGCCATTCCTGGAAGGTAAGATTACCCGTTCATCCTTACAGATCGCCTGGACGGGCGAACCCCAGGGAGTTCCGAATGTAGAACGAATGCTGGTGCACCAACCCGCGTTTTCGAAATTGAACTCTGGCAAGGAGAACCACCGTCCGGTGATTATTCTGGGGCGACCTCTCTGGGAAGGCATCATTTGGAAAAAAATCAATGTTCTGTGTGATCGAGAAGTTGAGAGCAGCCCGGACTTGAAGCAATTATCGGAAAAAATCAAACTCAATGCCTGTGATGTGTCATGGTGGGATCAAAGGCTTTTGGATGATTTAAAATTCAAATACAAACTAGCGATTCAGCTGGCCTTCAGTTATTACCTGTATGAAATGACGCACTCAAAATCTGGTTCTTTAACGTATTGCTGGGTCAATGCCTCTATGGCGGACACCATCAGTATAGAGAGATACGTGGACAACTATGGCGCTCATGATCCATCCTCACCAGAAGAGCTATTTGCCATGATGCATGAAATTATCAGCCCCCACCGGCTTGAGAGGACTCTCAGGGATACCCACTTACGGCAGGCACTCAACGCCAGTAATGCCCTGGTGCTGAAACCCAATGAGCTGACAATAATTGCTGAAGAGTTTTTAAACAGCGTGAATTTGAATTCGATTTACGACTCATTGATGTAAAACCAGGCAGAATTTTTTCTCTGTTTACCACACTTCATGAATATTCCATAAGGGCGTCGCATTTTGATAGTTACGCGTGTCTATCCAAATGGAACTTTCATCCAATCTGAAAGTCAGAGGGTTAAACAATTTCAATACAGTCCTTGAGATGACATGAAGGAGATCGACTATGGATGGTTCGATTGGTGGGGCAATGAACAAACGTGCTCTAACTCTAAATAGTGGCGTGTCTGATATCGCCGTGTCTGATGGTGGTGTGCCAGATAAAAGAGCAAAGCTGGAGTCATCATCAAGTATGAAGGTAGAAATTTGCAATCAGTTGACCTCCAAACTAACCATATCACCACCTCCGATTGCGTCACCTGACAAAAACAGAACCGTATCCTCAACGGATTCCTTGCTCCCCGGTGCCTCTCATTCCTTCGATTTTCGTTTTGTCGCCGGCGATGATGAGGTTCGACAGCTTTTAGTGGCTCGGGCCGGCGATGAACATCGGGATGTCACCCTTATCTCCCATCCCGATGACCTCTCACAGGCTAATCTGGTGACCCGCTTGAGCATTGCCGAGGATGGTCGCCACTCTCTGCGTTCAGGCAAGCTGTTTGAAGGGACACAGCCACTCACTCTGGTGATGGATATCCGCAAGCTCACCAGTGAGGAGCTTCCGAAATTTAACGATTTACTGGACCCGGATAGCCCCTGTCTCTACGACAAAGCCAGACAGAAGAAGCGCCCTCTGGGTGAGCATGTTGCTTTGCTGGTTGTGGCAAACCCTGAGCAGTTGGAATTGGTTGGTCAGAGTGTCAAGGCTCCGGGCGCTGATTTCTGGCGGCGAATTAATCGACCGGAAAATACCTGGCAGTTTGATGCACAGAGCGACGATGGCGGAGCGATGGACATCAGCAAGGTTCCTCCGGTATTGGCTGAACTCCCCGGCGCCGAAAGCGCTATGGATGACGACAATACCGTTTTAATTGACTGCCACATGCACACTAACTGGCGACACTTGCTTTTGGGTGGACCCGGAGTAGATAAACAAGGACGAATCCAGCATATCCCCGGCAGGCTTGAGTCATTAAGAGCTGGACAGCGGGTGATTCTGAAAGGGGCCGACTGGCAGGATCTGGCCTTTGAACAGGCAATTCGACAGATACTTGCGCAAAAGTGGTACGAGAGCAATGGCAAGCTCTGTCAGTTACCCGACGATGTTCAGTTTTATCAAATGCCCCTGGAGAAGGACGAGCTTCATTCACTGTTCCGTAGCTTGTCCCACTCCTGTGTCAAAGAGCTCCCATCAGCTCCCCCGATCATCATTAACCAAAGTAATATTTCGGGATGGCTGAACCCGATTGCCA
>NZ_JAHHPQ010000671.1:0-6292 GCF_024606245.1 Endozoicomonas sp. SESOKO2 | reverse complement strand
CCTCAATTTCTTGCAATCCTCGCTACGGACGCTTAAGTCCGACAGGCTGCTAGGATAAATGGCGACGTTAAAGAGGGATTATTGCGGTAAGGATTTTCTGTTTTAGCATTTAAAAATGAGAAAGAGTGCTGTTATGAATAGTCCCGGATCCGGTTCTGTGGTTGCTCTGTTATCAGTAATTTTTGCCTTCCCCTATCATGTTTGCGCCGCAGATGGGTCAACGGATAGTTCCGGATATACAGAGGCTTCAAGTTGTTCTGAATTAACCAATGGGGTTGATAGGGACGTGTGCAGTTATCATTTACCTGCTTTTAAGGCGCTGATCAGGGAAAAAAACAATCAGGTATCTCCAACAACACCTTCTTCAACTATTTCACCCAGTGCTTCTCCAATTCCTGAAACGGTCAGGATAAGAAAAATATCGGCTATAACAAGGCTGGATCATGAGGCTTTTCGAACCACCTATCCAACTTTATTTATATTTGATGCAGAGCGATTGTCAGGAAAGGGACAGCCAGCCGTTTATGAATTGCCATTGACAGTGCCCGTCGCTGGCCATCTCAGAGGAGTAAAGAGTTTTCAATTGCCTGATAACTCAGCTTTTGTGGGGAACAGGATAGATATTTTACCTGAGTTTGTGACTGAAGGAGGCATACAGAATCATTACGTGATGTCGGCACCCTATAATGATGCTGTCTACTATCTGGCGAATATAGAAATTGATTCCAGAAATTCTCCAGAGAAGAGCCGTTTATCAACAACAGCTACCACAGAATACCCCGGCTCAACCCCGACCACACAGAAACATATACCTTCAGGCATTCTGTATCTGAGAGGTGCGGGTATTTTTTCTGCAGACAACATCAAGGTGATACTGGATCCGGCAGATAATCAGATAAGAGTCCGACCGGTAGAGCTGGGATGTACAGATTTTGCTGATGGAAGAGGAGCAGAAGAGCGCTTCGTTTATCGCTTTACGAACTCTGAATTTGACCTCCTGCAAGGCATACAAAGACTGACAACACCTCTGAACGCAGCATTCAATGTCTTCTGTCATCAAACTACAGGGCAAGTGCAGTTGACGATGAAAAATACTACAACCGTCATATCCGTGCCTACTCATGCTCCTGCACCCAGTTCGCCAGAAAGCAGTAGTGTGTTGTTCTCTATGATCTTATTCCACAGAGAAAACGTTATGCGCTTCGTTGACTCTATCTGTAACAGCGTCGTTGATCAGTTTGGCAATGACCTATCCATTGATCTGGCCAATCCATCGGATCCTGATCACTATATGGGTGGCATCTGGGGTAGTTTTTGTACTGATATTAATATGGTTCAGGGTGCATTTGGATTAAAAGACAGAGAACAGGCATGGGGCTGGGTTTTAGGTGATAGCAGTGATCAATATGGCTGTGAGGCCATGGAGAAAACTTATCGGGCAGAGTTTGCTTCTGTGAGCACGTGGTCAATAGCAGGTTTTGATGTTGCATGTAATTGCACTGCAACGTCTGATTGTACAACTCAGGCTCCCGACATTTCATCCACACTTCCTCCTGACGCAGGTGCTCTGATGATGAATAATACTGGTGAAGCAGGATTAACCCAAAGGCAGAAAGAGGGCATAGTCTTTGGCATAACCAGTTTTGTTGGGTATCAGGCTGTTGTTAATAGCTGGTTTTATCTTTCAAGCCGTATCAGGCAAGCCTGGATAAGGCATACCAGTCAGGTGTTAGCTGTTGTAATGGGATTTGGGATTCCGGCATTCCAGCTGGTACCACGATGTGTCAGTATATTGAGAGCAAAGAAAGCAGCCCATAATCTACTGTCAGAAGAAGTAATATTTGAAAAAAATCAACCGTAGATTGTCGTAAAAAATTACCAAAACATTGGTTCAACTCATCCTTCAGATCCTGATTACTATATGGGTATCATCTGGCAGAAAAATGACTGTTCTGACATTAAAATGATTCGGAGAAGCCCCCACTGGAATCGGCTTGCCGATTTGGTGGAGGGAGTATGTCACAGCGCTGTCACCGACATCATGGCAAGACTTCCAAAAGTGTGGGGCTCATTTCCTGTTGGGCAAGACGTTGTCTTTATTTATGAAAAATCCAGTCTAGGATAAGATAACGGTCTTAAAACGGATTGTCACAGCAAGCATACTTCTGTTTTGGTCGTTAAAAATGAGACAGGGTTAAGTTATGAATCTTTCCAGACCCGGTTTGGCGGTTGCTCTATTGTCAGCAATGTGTGTCTCTCCCAGTCATGTTTTCGCCATAGGTGGTTCGACGGGTAGTCCCATACTTACAGAGGTTTCAAGCTGTTCTGATTTAACCAGTAGTGTCGATAAAGGTGTCTGCAGTTATCATTTATCGGCCTTTAAGGAAATCATCAGGGAAAAGAACAGACAGTTATATCCAACAACACATTCCGTTAGTGCTTTCCCAACTATTAACCCGAATATCTCGCTAAGCACTTTTCCAGGTCGCTCCCCAGATGGCGCCTTAATCTCAGAGGCGGTCATGATAAGAAAAATATCGGCTACAACAAGGCTGGATCATGAGGCTTTTCGAACCACTTATCCTACTTTGTTTATCTTTGATGCAGAGCGATTCTCGGGAAAGGGGCTGTCTGGAAAGAGGGAGCCTGTCGTTTATGAATTACCATTGACCAGGGTCGTGAGTGACGGTTCCAGAAGAACCAGTAGTTTTCAGTTACCCGATAACTCGGCTTTTGTGGGGAACAGGACGGATATTTTGCCCGAATTTGTTGTTGAGGGAGGCATACAGAATCATTTCGTGATGTCAGCATCCCATAATGATGCTGTCTATTATTTGGCAAATATTGAAATCGATTCCAGAAATCCTTTAACAAAGGGCGCTATATCAACAGCAGCTCCAACAGGGCGCCCCGTTCCAAATCCCACCAAACGGGCTCATGTACCTGTGGGCATTCTGGATCTGAAGGGAGCAGGTATCTTTATGGCAGACAACATCAAGGTGGTACTTGATCCGGCAGATAATCGCGCTGAGACTAAACCGGTAAAACTGGGGTGTACAAATGATGCTGATGGGAGAGGAGCAAAGGAGAGCTTCATCTATCGATTTACGCACTCTGAGTTTGATCTCCTGCAAAGTACCCGAGGACCAAAAAATGTTCAAAACGCTGCATTGAATGTGGATTGTTACCTGAAAACAGGGCATGTGCAGCTAACCATGAAAAACACGAAAACAGTCATATCCGTACCCACTAAATCTGACACTCTGATACCCCGTCCGGCAGACAACAAAAGTGTGTTGTTCTCTATGAGCTTATGGCCGAGAAAGAACGTTCTGAGTTTGGTCGATTCAACCTGTAACACCGTCGTTGATCAGCATGACAACGATTTATCGATCGACTTAATGAATCTATTGCATCCTCATCACTATATGGGGGGTATCGGGGGCAGCAGCAAATACTGTTCTGACATCAAAACAATTCAGGGAGCATTTGGATTAAAAGACAGAGAAGAGGCATGGGGTTTGACAGTTGTTCCTCACACCGATCTACATAGCTGTTCAACTGAATTGGAGAAGAAGTATCAACTAGGATTTGCTTCGCTTAGTGAGTGGTCTGCTTCAGGCTTTGATGTTGCCTGTCATTGCACTACGCCAACATCGATTTTATCGACTTCATCCGGTTCATTCAGAGTTTCTCCATATACAACTCAGGTAGCCTATACTTCACCTGCAAAGATTTCAGGTGAAGGTGCTCCGGCTATTGAAGGTAATGGCACTAAAGGACTGACCGATGGGCAGAAAGCAGGATTAGGTATTTCCCTGTTTATTGCGGACCAGGGCATCGCTCATATCTGGTTCTGTCTTTCAAACCGTATCAGGCAAGTCTGGATAAGGCATACCAGCCAGTTGTTAGCGGCTGCAATAGGTCTGGGAATTCCGACAGTCCAGTTGTTGATACCAAAATGTGACAGTGGGCTGAGAGGAAGAAAGATAGAACACATTCGATTGGCAGAACATGAGTCACCATTGTAGTTTGTCGTTGTTATTTTATATCAGAGAAGTCTTTGCCTTTATTTATTACATATCCGGTCTAGGCTGAATAATGATCTTAAAAAGGATTATTACGGTAAGGATGCTTCTGTTTTAACTTTTAAAAATTAAACAGAGTGCAGTTATGAATGTTTTCAGATCCGGGTTAGCAGTTGCTCTATTGTCAGCAATTTATGGCTTCCCTTGTTATGCTTTCTCCACAGTTGAGCCAACGACCAGTTCCACATATACAAAGGCTTCAAGTTGTTCTGAATTAACTCGCCGTATCGATAGGGATGTGTGCAATCAGCACATATCGGAATTCAAGGCTCTCATCAGGGAAAAAAACAATCAGATATCTCCAACAACATCTTCCTCAGGTCATTCTCTAATATCCGAAACGGTCAAGATAAGAAAAATACCCGCTACAAATACAAGACCAGATCTTGAGGTTTTTAAAACTGACGATCCAACCCTGTTTATCTTTGATTCAGAGCAAGTGCCTGGAAAGGGGCGGCAAGCTATCTATGAATTGCCATTGGCAGAGTCTGTTGATGGCCACGATGCAATCGTCAGTTTTCAGTTGCCGGATAATTCGGCTTTCGTGGGGAACGGAAGAAATGAAGTTCGGCCTGAATTTTTGATTGATGGAAGGATGCAGAATCACTACGTGATGTCGGCACCCCATAATAATTCTGTCTATTATCTGGCGAATATCGAAGTCGATTCCAGAAACCCTCTGGATACTGGCGGTATATCAACGACACTTCCCACAGGATCCCCCCATTCAACCCCGTCCAGTCGGAGTCATATGCCGGCAGGCATTTTGAACCTGATGGGGGCGGGTATCTTTGTTGCAGATAACGTCAAGGTGGTACTTGATCCGGCGAACAATCACGGGATGATTAATTCGGTAAAACTGGGGTGTAACGATGATCCTGAAACAAGAGGGGGAGATGAGCGTTTTATTTATCGATTTATACGCTCTGAATTTAACCTCCTGCAAGGCACCCTGGGAGAAACATATCGTCATAACGCTGCATTGAATGTTGAATGTTTCCAGGAAACAGGACAAGTGCAGTTGACCATGAAAAACACTAAAACCGTCATAAAGGTACCCAACGATGCGCCAACAGCCGATGTTCCGGAAATTGCAGAGAGCAGTGGCGTGTTGTTCTCCTTTAGTTTTCAGCGGAAGAGAGAAAGCGTTCTGCGTTTTGTCGATTCTACCTGTAACCGCATCGTTGATCAGCATGACAATGACCTATCGATTGACTCCGCTCTGCCATCGGATCCTGATCACTATATAGGTGGCTGGCACCATAATCATTGTTCCGATTTTCATGCGATTCAGGGAGCGTTTGGATTAAAAGGCATTGAGCTGGCATGGGGTTTGAAAGCCTTTGATTACGCCGACAGTGATAGCTGTTCGCATGGCGCCAAGAAGAGTTATCGATTAGGGTTTGCTTCACTGTACGTGTGGTCTACCAAAGGCATTAATGTTGCGTGTAATTGCACCATGCCAACATTTGCTTCATCCATTTCACCGACTGAATGGATTACTGCATCCACTGAAACCATTGCACCCACTGAATCCGCCGCAACTGTTTCATCCACAGTCTCTCCCTATACAACTCAGGTAGCCTACACTTCACCCGTGCTGATACCTGATCCAGGTGCTCTGGTTATGAATAGTACTGACACAGCAGGGTTAACCATTTCGGAGAAAGTCGGAGTGGGTCTTGGTGTGCTTGCGGATCAGGTCATTACTCATAGCTGGTTCTATCTTTCAAAGCGTATCAGGCAAGCCTGGATAAGGCATACCAGTCAGGCCTTAGCGGCTACATTGGGTCTGGGTATTCCTATGTTTCAGTTGCTAACAAAATTTGTCTGCGGGGTGAGAGAAAGACAGACAGAGCACATTCTATTGTCAGAGCAAGTGCCACCATTGTAGTTCCTCGTTGTAAATAGCCTGTGCCCTCCGGAGGGTGTTGCAAAACCCTCCACGAGTCGGAAATCTGTACTTTAAATCAGTATTACCGGTTTCTTGGTAACAATGTTTTTGACGCCCTGTCGGGTTTAATGGCTGATGATAGTTTGCTTCACTCTCATGCTTGCTGAAAGGCCTTAATGAATTCCATTAAAAGATTCAGGGGCGTGAGGCTCTTTGTCTATTGGAGAAGGTGTCCCCTTTATTTATGAAATATCGGGTCTAGCAGCCTGTCGGACTTAAGCGTCCGTAGCGAGGATTGCAAGAAATTGAG
>NZ_JAHHPQ010000670.1:0-1973 GCF_024606245.1 Endozoicomonas sp. SESOKO2 | reverse complement strand
ATGGCCAGTCGGTGAATCAGATCAAAGTCTTCATAGCCATGGCCAGCAAACGCCTCACGAAAGCCACCCATCGCCAGAAACCATTGACGATTAATCAGCAAACAGCTGGAGACCAGGGCGATGCCATCCACTTTACATACTTCACCACGAAACCAGGACTCAAACGCCTCCTGGTATAAAGCCTGCTGCAAAACAGGCTTAAAAAATTCCGACTTAAAATGGGCAGGCAACCGCCGCATTACGTACCTGTCCCGGAGCGAATACACGGCTGATACTGATGGAAATAGCGCAGGTTGTCCTGCAGTCTATTGAAGAAGGTTCTGAACTACAAGGAAGCAACACTGGTTCGCTGGGCTATGGGCAAATACAAGAAATTGAGAGGGTGAAAAAGGCGTGCTTCCCGATGTTTTGGGAGAGTCGCAAAGCGAGCCCCATGGTTAATGGCACACTGGCGTTTTGGTTGTGTGTCAGCGGTTGGGTAAGAAGAGCCGGATGAAGGGGGACTTTTATGTCCGAATCTGTGAGCAGCTGAGGGGGGGGCTTGGTTGACTCGACTGGGGTGGAGAGAGCTGGAGAAAGACCAGTCCTTACCCGATTTATACCCCGTTTGCAGGGACAGTGAAGAAAAAAGAATTTTCAGCTATGTCAATGCCACCACTTGTATAACCTTTTTCCGTGCTGTTAACATGGATTTCAAAGTTATGTGCCTGTGCTATATGTTGTGAGACATACAAACCAATACCCATCCCATCATGGTGTAGCCTATTAGCGTGCTTTCCTCGATAACCTTTATGAAAAATGAACTCTTTATCTTCCTCACTTATCACTGGACCTTGAGAGGTAACTTTAACTTCTACTCCATCTCTTACATCTTCAATATTAATCTCAACTTCTCTTGTTTTAGAATATTTTAAAGCATTATGTATAAGAGTAAGTGCGATAATAGGGAAAGACTCATATAGAAATATTTCTTTGAATGATGTCCCTGTTAAATTGAACTTTTTATTGTACTTCTTTCCTTCAGAGAAATATATTATTGCTTGAACTTTATCAAATAATTTATAGACATTTGTCTTTACGCTGCTACCATAAGATGCACTTGCTGGATTAAAAAAGACACCTAACATCTGTATTGAATCAGCAAGCATCCTAGACGATTGATAGAGTGCTTTTTGCTCATTTTTTGCATTTTCTAGTTTTTTCTTGAAGTTATCCCCAGGCAGAGACAATATCAATTTCTCTGAACTTATTTTGATTTGCTCAACCCACTTTACGGGATCATGAAAATAATGAAGAGTCTCTGACATTCGTTTCAAAGATTCCTCTTCAAACTGTGAGTTCAGTTTCTTTACTCTAGTTATCCATTGATTGTAAGTTTCAGATGAAAACTTATTTAGCTTAGATTTCTTTTGATTCTTTCCCTGAAATCCAATTAATATGATTTTGTCCTCTCCAGATTTTTGCATATAAGAAACAACATTTTTTTTGCATATATACTGGTAGGTGTCACTATCTAAACAATCTCTCACATGACAACTTTCACATATATCAGGTGTAATATATTTATCACCAGGAATGAAATGATCATTTATAAAAACAGGCCACGGTGTTGAGAATAGGTCAGCCTCTAATACAGATACCAAATACTTACTCACAGCAGATCCTTCAATTTTTTGCTTTTTTCCTTGAGTTTATAAGCATCGACTTTGTACGAATACTTATTTACGGATTTGATTAGTCTATCTTCATCGATACTTTTACTTAAGTAGTCTGTAACGCAGTGAATTATTTTTTTATGCTGTCTATGCGAAAGATCACAGTCGTTTAATAGACTGTCAATTTCTTTGGCTATATCTGTTGGAGAATAATGCTTATTAAGAACCCTTAAAATCAACTCTTCGCATGCTTTTTCATCAATCGGTGTTTTTGATTGCTCATCTGCAAGTTTAAAAAACTCTGTGAGTGTCGGATCA
>NZ_JAHHPQ010000669.1:0-9018 GCF_024606245.1 Endozoicomonas sp. SESOKO2 | reverse complement strand
GCAGGTACTTTGTGAATCTGTCTTTAAGCTCAGGATGTCTCAAGGCGTATTCAACGTATGCTTGATTTATGCCATAAAGCAAAGTATGTCTTTTTCGTATATTTGAATCAAAATGGCGATTACATAAAAATTGACGATGAATTTTACGATCTTACTGATTACTCTGATCTTGAAGCTTGTTTGGAATCGAAATATAAATTTAAATATTCCATATTAAATGCTCAAGATATTAACGCAAAGTTCATGCTAGATAAATTCAAAAAGGAAACTAGCGCATAAAAAGAATGTATAAAAGGGACAAAAAAAACTGACACAGAAGGGTTGGGAGAATGTTCAGTTAAAACACCTGACTCTTGAATCATTTCATTTAACGTTACATATTACAAAGCAATTGGCCCATGCATGCCAAATAAGGGAAAAAATTGCAGAATCTCCTTATCTACTTTGTCAGACTTTTAGATTAACCTAGCGATCCACAACCCGTTGATCGCTGTTTCGAATATTGCCCATAATCGATGGGCGGTAGCGTGTGTCAAGCTGGAAGCTGGAAGCTGGAAGCTGGAAGTAGGATTGAACTGCTTCCAGCTTCCAGCTTCCAGCCTCCAGCTCTCCAAAGAGCTTATTTATGATATCCCAAGAACGATTAACACACTTAAAACAGCTTGAAGCCGAGTCTATCCATATCATCCGTGAAGTCGCTGCCGAGTTTGAGAACCCGGTTATGCTGTACTCGATTGGTAAAGATTCTGCTGTGATGCTGCATCTGGCAGCCAAGGCTTTTGCACCGGGTGTTCCTCCTTTTCCGCTGATGCATGTCGACACTACCTGGAAATTTCGGGACATGATCAGTTTTCGTGATCGTATTTCTAAAAAATACGGTATGGAGCTGCTGGTTCATACCAATGAAGAAGGTCGTGCAGCGAACGTAAACCCATTTGATCATGGTTCTGCGAAATACACGGATACCATGAAAACTCAGGCACTTAAGCAAGCATTGAACAAGTACAAGTTTGACGCTGCTTTTGGTGGTGCTCGTCGGGATGAAGAAAAGTCTCGGGCTAAGGAGCGTGTTTACTCTTTCCGTGACAAAAACCATCGTTGGGACCCGAAAAACCAGCGTCCGGAACTTTGGAATACCTATAACGGAAAAGTTGAGAAAGGCGAGAGCATTCGTGTATTCCCACTTTCAAACTGGACTGAACTGGATATCTGGCAGTATATCTACCTTGAAAATATTGAAATTGTGCCTCTGTATTATGCGGCTGAGCGTCCGGTTGTAGAGCGTGATGGCACTTTGATAATGGTCGACGATGATCGTATGCCTTTGCATGAAGGTGAAGAGCCTGAGATGAAATGGGTTCGCTTTCGGACTTTGGGGTGCTATCCGTTGACGGGGGCTGTGGAATCGCAGGCCAATACTTTGCCGGAGATTATTCAGGAGATGTTGTTGACCAAGACGTCTGAGAGGCAGGGGCGTGTGATTGATCATGATTCTGCGGGGTCTATGGAGAAGAAGAAGATGGAGGGGTACTTCTAAAACTCTTTCAGAGTTTTAGAAGAGCTGGAAGCTGGAAGCTGGAGGCTGGAAGCTGTTTGGGGGAACCTTTTGTTGGGTTTTCTTTCTAATGGGTTTTGGGTTTTGGGTTTTGGGTTCTGGGTTATGAATTTTGAGAAATTGGGTGTTTGGAAGAAATCTGCGCGTCTTTCGGCTGAATTGTATAAGGGACTGAAAGAATTGAGGGATTTTGGGTTTCGTGATCAGATTACCCGGGCTGGGTTGTCGGTTCCGAGTAATATTGCTGAAGGTATGTCTTTGTCCAGCAATAAGCAAAAACATCATTTTCTCACTATCGCTAAGGGCTCCTGTGCAGAGCTTCGCACTCAAATTTATATTGGCATGGATATCGGCTATATCGGTAGGAATCAGGGTCAAACCTGGCTTGTCGAAACCCGTGAAATAGCGGCCATGCTGACCAGCTTAATGAACAAGATAAAAGCTGATGGGTAGGGAGCTGGAAGCTGGAAGCTGGAAGCTGGAAGCAGGGCGTGCCATGGCACGTTGCTTCCAACTTTCAGAAATCAGCTTCAAGCTTCAAGCTTCAAGCTTCAAGCTAAAAAAATGAATCAATCCGAACTTATTGAAAAAGACATCCTGGGCTATCTCAAGCAACACGAGTCCAAGGATATGCTGCGTTTCCTGACCTGTGGTAATGTTGATGACGGTAAATCGACCCTGATTGGTCGGTTGCTGCATGACTCCAAAATGATTTTTGAAGATCAGTTGGGGGCCATCAAAAACGATTCCAAGAAGTTTAATACCACCGATGAAGAGTTTGATCTGGCTTTGCTGGTTGATGGTCTTCAGTCTGAGCGTGAGCAAGGTATTACTATTGATGTGGCTTACCGCTACTTTTCGACTGAAAAACGCAAGTTTATTATTGCCGACTGTCCGGGGCATGAGCAGTACACTCGGAACATGGCTACCGGTGCTTCTAATTGTGACCTGGCGATTATTCTTATTGATGCGCGTTACGGTGTTCAAACCCAGACCCGTCGTCACAGTTTTATTACCAGCCTGCTGGGTATCAAGCACGTTATTGTTGCTGTTAATAAAATGGACCTGGTGGAATATTCTCAGGAACGTTTTCGTGAGATTAAGGCTGAGTACAAGTCTTTTGCCGATCAGTTGAACTTCTCTGATATTCGCTTCGTACCGATTTCAGCCTTGCGGGGTGACAATGTTGTGGAGTCAGGCGACAACATGTCCTGGTATCCGGGTGCGACATTGATGAAACTGCTGGAAACAGTCACGGTTGCAGACGATCTGAATACCACTGACTTCCGTATGCCTGTTCAGTACGTTAACCGTCCGAATCTGGATTTTCGTGGTTTTTGTGGGACAGTGGCCGCTGGCAAAATTCAGAAAGGCGATGCGATCACTGCCCTGCCCTCCGGTAAACAGAGCACAGTTCAGTCTATTCATGCACCGCAAGGTGAAGTAACCGAAGCCTTTGTAGGACAAGCGATCACCCTGACTCTGGACGACGAGATTGATGTATCCCGTGGGGATATGCTGGTTCACAGTGATCATCTGCCACAAGTGAGCGATGCGGTTGAAGCCCATATCGTCTGGATGAGTGATCAGGCTATGGTACCCGGTCGTGAATACGCACTGAAGTTCGCCACAAAAAGTACTTATGGTCGTATCAGTGATATTAAACACCGAGTTGATATCAACACACTTGAGCAGGAAGCCGCCCATCAGCTGGCATTGAACGAGATTGGCCTTTGCCAGATTGAGTCAAACGACCCAATTGTCTTTGACCAATACGATCAAATTCGTGGCACTGGTAATTTTATCGTGATTGATCGTATGACCAATGTCACGGTTGGGGCGGGGATGATTACCGGCTTTGCCGGGGCTGGAAGCTTGAAGCTGGAAGCTGGAAGCCGCGAGATGACGCCTGAGCGCATGCAGGAGTTTGAGGTTAAGCTGAATAAGCTTGTGCGTGAGTATTTTCCTCATTGGGAAGCTGTGAAGGTTGATTTGGAAGCTTGAAGCTGGAAGCCTGAAGCTGGAAGCCTGAAGCTGGAAGCCTGAAGCTGGAAGCTTGAAGCTTGAAGCTGAAAAGCGACTATGGCTGGTATAGCTGACATGGACTGGAGCTAGAGACACACACTCCCCAGCTTCCAGCCTCCAGCTTCCAGCTTCCAGCTCTCCCCCCCCGCCTATGCCATACATCGTACTCTTAATTCTGGCGCTTCTTGTTGCTGTCCTGGTGTTGAACAAGTTGCGGCCTGCTGTTGCCTTTGTGTCTGCTGTTGGTCTTTTCATTGCTCTGGGTTATATCAGTCTGGAAAGTGCTTTGAATAAAGTAGTGAATCCAGCTCTGGTTACACTGGTGCTTCTGATTCTGGTTTCACTGGCATTAGAAAAGACTCCCTTTGTTACTGGGTTGAGTGACAGACTTTTTAAAACTGGTTACCGTCGTTCAATTGTCAAGATGTTTGCTCTTGTCAGTAGTGCTTCGGCATTGATCAACAATACGGCGGTTGTTGCTTCTCTTTTGAGCACAGTTCGAAAGAATAAGCATTACTCGGCTTCCAGGGTCTTACTGCCACTCTCCTATGCATCCATATTTGGTGGTGGTCTTACCCTGATAGGCTCCAGTACCAATATGATTGTGAACTCCCTGGCTATTCAGGAAGGTATAGGATCTCTGGGATTCTTTACTTTTACCAAGCTGGGGCTGGTCATGGCAGTATTGGGTTGCATTATCATTGCCTTATTGGGTAAAAGAGCTTTACCTGACAGAAAGACTGATATTGTAGACACCAGGCACTACTTTATTGAAGCCAGGGTTACAGAAAACTCCTCTCTGGTGGGTAAAAGTATCGCAGATAACGGTCTTCGAAATCTGGGTAGCCTTTTTCTGGCTGAATTGATTCGTGAAGGAGAGTTGATCAGTCCTGTTTCGCCCAAAGAAAAACTTCACGTTGATGACGTTTTGGTGTTTTCAGGTGATATTCGCTCGGTTCATCTTTTGAATCAGTTCAAGGGGCTGGTGCTTTTTGATGAATCCAGCGAAAATCTTACCCATAATCTTTCCGAAGTGTTCATCAGTCACCAGTCTTCTCTGCTGGGTAAAACGATCCGTGACGTTAATTTCCGCACACAGTTCGATGCGGCTGTTGTCGCTGTTCGAAGAGGTGATGAACGACTGGGTGGATCTATAGGCAAGATTCGGCTGAGAACGGGTGATAGTCTGATTCTGGCTACAGGTGATGACTTTCAACAGCACAACAACCTGGATCGAAATTTCTATTTGATCAATGGTTTAAGAGCCAAACGCTATCTGTCCAGAAATACCAGTATTCTGGTCATTCTGAGCTTTCTGCTGACGTTGTTAGTGTCTCTGACCGGTTTTATTCCGCTGTCTGAAGGCCTGGCTTTTCTGTTAGGAGGCTATCTCATAAGTGGAGTACTCTCTCTGGATGAGATCAGGAGACGGTTTCCTTTCGAACTATTGACCATTGTTACAGCAACTCTTGCTATTGCAGAAGTCATTATCAGTTCCGGAACAGCCAACCTGATAGCAGACACACTGGTCTCAGTGTCCGAACATTGGGGCGTCATGGGCGCATTAGTAGCTGTTTATTTCATGACCCTGATCTTCACTGAGGTCATTAATAACAACGCTGCCGCTGCCCTTGTTTTCCCGATAGCCATTGAAGTTGCCAGCCGCTGGAATGCTGAACCACTGCCTTTTATAATCGCTATTATTTTTGGCGCCAGTGCCAGCTTTATATCACCCTTTGGTTATGCCACAAATTTGATGGTGTACAGCGCTGGTAATTATCGAATCCAGGATTATGTTCGACTGGGCTTGCCGCTTTCTGTTTTGTACAGTCTGGTTGTTTTGATACTTATTCCTTTGTTTTTTTCTTTTTGAGCTTGAAGCTGGAAGCTTGAAGCTGGAAGTTAAAAGACAGAAGCCGGTAATTTCAGCTTCTAGCTTCCAGCTTCCAGCTTCCAGCTCCCAAAGCCGGAGTTTTGTGTTTATGGAAAATATTGTCTGGCACCCCCATAAGGTGTCTAAGGAAGCGCGTTCTAACCTGAAATCCCAGAAGCCCTGTCTGATCTGGTTTACTGGGCTGAGTGGCTCGGGTAAGTCTACGGTTGCTAATGCAGTGGATGACCTTCTGCATGAGCGGGGTTATCACACCTATGTGCTGGATGGTGATAATGTTCGGCATCGTTTGAACAAGGACCTGGGGTTTAGCGATAGTGATCGGGTTGAAAACATTCGTCGTATAGGCGAGGTTTCAAATCTGTTAGTTGATGCTGGCCTGATTGTTCTGAGTGCTTTTATCTCTCCGTTCACATCTGATAGGAGAATGGTCAGAGATATGCTTCCAGAAGGTGAGTTCATCGAAGTCTTTATCAATACACCATTGGAAGTCTGTGAGCAGCGTGACCCCAAGGGGCTTTATCAGAAGGCCAGAGCGGGTGAAATCAAAAACTTTACGGGCATTGATTCCGGTTATGACGTTCCTGAGAACCCGGAAATTGTCATCAATACGGCAGAGATGTGCCTTAAGGAATG
The DNA here is from genome assembly GCF_024606245.1 of Endozoicomonas sp. SESOKO2. Classification (NCBI taxonomy): domain Bacteria; kingdom Pseudomonadati; phylum Pseudomonadota; class Gammaproteobacteria; order Oceanospirillales; family Endozoicomonadaceae; genus Endozoicomonas; species Endozoicomonas sp. SESOKO2. The sequence continues at coordinate 2,911 of NZ_JAHHPQ010000669.1, read as the reverse complement.
TGCTCAAATGGTTCTTGATTATTTAGTTGAGAAGAAGCTGCTTCAGAAATCCGGATTAAACATTCAGTCGGCTTGAGTCTTTAGCTGGAAGCTGGAAGCTGGAAGCTGGAAGCTGACAGAGTATTTCTTACCTGCCTCAAGCTTCAAGCTTCCAGCTTCCAGCTTTTTCAAAGGAAAAAAAAATGCTTGATAGTGTTATTGAAATTGCCCGTAAAGCGGGTGACGCGATCCTGTCTGTCTACGGGCGTGATTTTGCTACTTATGAAAAAAAAGACGAAAGCCCTCTGACGGAAGCTGATCTTGCAGCTCATGAAGTTATTGTTGCGGGGTTGAAACGTTTGACGCCTGAAATGCCTGTTCTGTCTGAAGAGTCTGCCAATATTAGCTGGCAGGAACGCAGTCAGTGGACGTCCTATTGGCTGGTAGATCCTTTGGATGGTACTAAGGAATTTATCAAACGTAATGGTGAATTCACCGTCAATATTGCGCTGATCGTTGATAACAAGCCAGCTATGGCTGTTGTCTATGCACCTGTGTTGAAGCTGTTTTATTTCGCTGATGATCAGGGTGCTTTCAAAATGGCTGAAGGAGAGTCTCCGGTTTCTATCAAAGTGGCTGATCATCACGACGATGAAATATGGAATGTGGTTGCCAGTCGCTCACACATGAGTGACGAAACACGTGACTTTGTAGAAAAGCTGGGTGCTGCCGAAATGGTATCCATGGGGAGTTCCCTTAAACTGTGTCTGGTTGCTGAAGGCAAAGCCCATGTTTATCCACGTTTTGCACTGACCAGTGAATGGGATACAGCAGCTGCTCAATGCGTAGTTGAAAAAGCCGGTGGACAGGTAGTAACCCCTGATTTTGAACCTCTTCTATACAATACCAAGGAAGATATGCTTAACCCTTTCTTTATTGTTTGCGGGGGTTCTTTCGAGAAGATCAAAAAGCTCTCCAGTGAATAGTTTTAACAAGGCCTGTGCTCAGGCCTTTTGATCAGAATACTCTGCTTTACCTGCATGTTCTTCGACTTGCGAACTTTTATGCTAAAAGCGTTTAAAAGAAGCCCAAAACTGTTTACTCTCAGGGTTCAATATACCCATGACTGGAACAGGGAAGTCGTTGTAATAGGCAAAACCACTTCCCCAACCGTTGACTTCTATTTTCGTAACAGAAGCCATCAGGTTCAAAAATATACAGAGATTGATATTAGCCGCGATGACTGTTTGGCACAGCTAGCCACTTCAATCACCCGTGGTTGTCTGATCGTTCTGGTCAGAGATGTTCCTCTCAGTATCTTAAAGCACCTTGCAGATGCTAACATGATGTGTGCTGGTGTGGTCTGGTTTTTTGATGACGATATACCGGGCGCTCATCTCGATCAGTTGCTTCCAAAGCCCTATCGAAAAAGCCTTTCTTCCTGGTACAAAAAAGCAAGCCCTCTGCTAACAAAATTGTGTAACAAGATCTGGGTTTCCACTGCTCACTTGGCAGAAAAATATCAATTACCAGCAGAAACGGTTCTCCCCCCCTGTCAGATACTAAAAGAAAAGCGACCTTTGGTTCGATGTTTTTATCACGGTAGCAGCTCTCATCAAGAAGACTGGAAGTTTGTATTAAACGTTACTAGAAAAGTACAGTCGCGCAACCTGAATACCTGGTTCGAACTGATCGGTGACCATTCACTGTATAAAGCGGTGAGAGGTATTCCCCGTGTTCAGGTCATCCACCCCATGCCCTGGCCCGACTATCTGACCATGACTGCATCAAGAACCATGGATATTGGTCTGGCACCTCTGATGAACACCTCGTTCAACCATTCCCGATCCCATACTAAATTGATTGATATCTGTCGTCAGAAGGCGGTGGGTGTCTATTCTGATCGCTTTCCTTTGTCGAAGAAGATAGAAGAAAGTAATGCTGGTTTAGTTGTTGATGACAGAGTGGATTCATGGGTTGAAGCGATTGAGTACCTTATGCAGTTGGATAAGCAGGATATGCTGAACAACGCAAATCAGTTGGTACTGGATGTTGAATCTTTGAGTCGTGTTCTCAGTGAAGGGGTTTGATTGTTGACATCGTTTAACTCTGTTCTATTTTTAAGGTACTTTGGCTCGTTCCCAAGTGTGGCAAAACAGTGGCTCCCGTACTGAACCCATACGACATCTCAAGTTGTTGAGCCTGTTTTCAGGTATGGGTTTGCATTTCCGCGCTGGTGCGTGGGAACGGATCATGACACCCCTCGGCCTGGTTTACCCACAGGGGACTTTCACCTCATAAGTTCGCCCATGCCGGGCGTACCAAAAAATTCCAGCGGACTGACTTCGGCAGCCACTGAATTTGGCGTTGCCCCCCTTATCTATCATTAAGTCTTAAACAAAGGATTATAATTAAGTTGTCGCAATTTATTTCGTTTTGGAGCAACTCTGGGTGGATTTCTAATTTATTAACAGTTGTATTAGGAACCATCACAATTGGTAGCATATTAAGAGAAATATATAAATATACTCGAAACAAGGCTGACTCATTCCATGATCATAGCAATATCAGTAATTATATAAAGTCTAATTATATTGAAAATAATATAGAAAGACTTAAAAAACGAAAAATTGCAATTATCGATGACGATCAAGATCAATACCCCATTGATCATCTTAGAAAAAGAGGATTCAACGTTACCTCTTATACGCAGGTTAGCCTTTCAGATTATGAGTTTATTAAAAATTATGATCTTATATTTCTTGATATTACTAATGTTGTTATCGAAGACCCACAAAAAGGAGGTTTTGAACTCATAAAACGTGTTCGGTCAGAGATAAACGGAATAGTTATAATTGGGGTTTCCTCAAAAAGATATGATCCGACACTCACAGAGTTTTTTAAACTTGCAGATGAGCAATCAAAAACACCG
>NZ_JAHHPQ010000668.1:0-1672 GCF_024606245.1 Endozoicomonas sp. SESOKO2 | reverse complement strand
TGGTTTCGCCTTCCTTACTGAAAAAATTCGGCACCCGAAGGCTCTGGGTGGAATTTATTGGTTTTGTGCTATTTTCGCCGTGCTTCAGCAGTCCATCATTCGTCAGGATAGTCAGGATCAGGTCCCCACCCGCTTTTTGATAGTGCAGTTTTTGGCAGGGGTGGGTTACCACTTCCAGCTGGTCAGCCGTGCCTGTGGTATTTGACAAAAACCATTGGCCGCTGTTACCAGTGCCATCGTCAGCAAAGCGGTAAATGGCACTCTTCTCATCAATGACATACTGATGTCCGGGGACTGCTCGCTGTAAAAGTGCATAACCAGACTCTAGTTGTTTAAGGATGAACTCCTTGCCATCCAGAACACCGTCATCCAGTTCCAGGCTGTCTGGCCAGTCATTGGCATAGACGCGGTGTGGGTTCTGCCAGCTGCCTATCCTTACCAGGGGGTTCACACCGGATGCCATCATTTTTATGCCATCAGGCGATGGGAGACGTCGGTCAATGATCAGTTTATCAACGGCGTGGCAGTTCAGCGTCCGTATTTTTTCGGCTGGCTTGAGGGCCTGCGTTGCCAAAACAGGCTGGCCATCCCGGTAGAGGGTTAGAAAACCACGGTCATCTATTGTCATGGCCAGATGTTGGCGGGGGGGAGGTGAAAAATGGTCTAACCCTGTCATGAAAGATCCTCTCGCCATCCGTTAGCCTGATCTCCAATCCCCTGTTTTTCAGGCTCAACCTGATGGCATCAGCGCCGTCAGCCCCGGCAAAATGAATGAGTGAGCCCCAGGCGCGGGAAGGCAAGCTCCGGTGAACCCAGCCCGCCAGTATAAAACTGCCGCCAGTGACCGGAGGGGGCATCAGGCGTGACAAACCGGCTGGACAACGAGGCTGGTCACCACTGTCAGTTGCGTCAGTGGCATTGTGCGGAGCCAGCGAACGCCAGCTGGCTGCCTGCAGATTGGTGAGACTGGCACCACCCAGGTGAACCCGGTTAAATGAAGAGGGGGCAAAAAATATCTTCACCGTCCCGGTTTTCTCTGCACTTTCCAGCGCACCCTCCAGCTCGAGACTGACCAGGTTACTACCGAGGCCGGGGTGTACGCTGGCGCCACTGCTTTTGATGTGGAAAATATCGTTTCCCGACTCACCAAACAGCCCGGCTCCCGGCTTGACTGTACCGGAGATGAAGAACAGGTCATCACCCGGCCCGCCCCGCACCGGTGCCGTAACATTGTCAAGCTGGTAAATGTTATCCAGCCGATTGTCTTCAGCCAGCCTCGAGTAATAGTAACTCCAAAGTTTTTCGCTGGTCAGCACATTAGTTCCATTGTTGGCCGGATCAACCGTTACCAGACGCCAGAAATGCTCTGCCAGACTGTTGATAAAGAGCCCGGTGGCCAGACTTTTATCGTTGCGCAGACAACGGGGAACGTGTCGTAAATTGAGGGTGAAAAATAACTGGCTGTCGTCCAGAACCTCCAGATGGGTATAATTTTCGGTCAGCCGCCAGTCCAGTTTTTCGGTTTGTACCCCATGCAATATCAGGGTATTCCCGTTGTCCCGGTCAATGATTCGGGTGCCATTGGCCTGCCGGTGAATAACGTAAATGTCGGGACCCAGGTTGCCGGAAAGAAGGTCAGGCCCCAGGTTCGCCACCATCCGGTCAGCTTTCC
>NZ_JAHHPQ010000667.1:0-1902 GCF_024606245.1 Endozoicomonas sp. SESOKO2 | reverse complement strand
TTCTCCTCAGAAGCAGAAATTTTTATCCTCAATTTCTTGCAATCCTCGCTACGGATGCTTAAGTCCGACAGGCTGCTAGTCTTCCTCGCTCTGAGAGAGAATATAATTTTCCATCCCCATGGTTTTGATGCGGTTCAGATGGACTTCCAGACTATCCATGTGTTCTTCTTCCGCTGCCAGAATCTTTTCAAGTAACTGACGTGAACCATAATCACCTACTTTTTCACAGAGATCGATAGCGTCTTTTAATGGGGGAATCGCTTTCAGTTCTTGCTGCAGATCAGCTTCCAGAATCCCCTTAACATCCGCGGCAATGATTGGCTTTTGCATGTATTTAAAGTCGGGCATGCCTTCCAGGAAAAGAATTCGCTCAATCAGCCAGTCGGCATGCCACATTTCATCAATGGACTCCTTATATACGTACTGGCCTAGTTTGTTAACTCCCCAGTTCTTGAGCATTCGTGCGTGCAAAAAATACTGATTAATGGCAGTCAGTTCATTCATCAATACTTGATTAAGATGATCCAGAACATCTTTGTTGCCTTGCATGATAGAGGCTCCATACAGTCACAAATTTAAGAAGGCATTACAGAAGCTCTTTTCAGGAGCTATGTAATGCCTGTCTCTGAAAAGTACAGGCTACAGAAGTATGGAACCTTAATGACTTATGTCAAAGGTAACGTATTGAAATATAATGAGAATATGTCTTATTTGCGTTATCGGTTGTAGTCGTTGTTAAATCTCTTGGGGTTATATTTCCCATCGCTTGCGGTGAAAAGATCACTGAATCCAATGGATTGGTTAAATGTGATAGATTTTATCTATCTTTTGAAAGAGAAAATTAATAGATATTTGTGCAGGGGTTTATAGGCTAAGGCCGTTATGAGGTGTATTATGTTCTCGCTTCAATGATTGCGATGACTGCAATGTTTGCATGATCGCAGTGATACATACTAAACCTTGGAGATTAAATTCATGGGCGTACTGGTTGGCAAGAAAGCTCCTGACTTTACTGTTCCTGCCGTCCTGGGCAATGGCGAGATTGTTGAAGAGTTTACCCTGTCCGAGGCGATTCGTGGCAAGTACGGTATTCTGTTCTTTTACCCACTGGACTTCACTTTCGTTTGTCCTTCCGAGCTGATCGCTCTGGATCACCGAATCGATGCGTTCAAAGAGCGCAACGTTGAAGTTATCGGTGTTTCCATCGACTCTCACTTTACTCACAACGCATGGCGCAATACACCTGTCAGTGAGGGCGGCATCGGTCCTGTTAAGTACACTCTGGCAGCTGACATGGCTCACGACATCTGTAAAGCCTACGACGTTGAGTCCGAAGGCGGTGTCGCTTTCCGTGGTGCTTTCCTGATTGATAAGGACGGTGTTGTACGCTCCCAGATCATTAACGATCTGCCTCTGGGTCGTAACATGGATGAGCTGGTTCGTCTGGTTGACGCCCTGCAATTCCACGAAGAGCATGGCGAAGTTTGCCCGGCTGGCTGGAGCAAAGGTGACAAGGGTATGGATGCATCCCCTGCTGGTGTTGCCAAGTACCTGTCTGAGAGTGCTGAAGGCCTGTAATCACAGACTTCGTCATTTGATGGTTGAAAAGGCCGCCTTCGGGTGGCTTTTTCTGTTTAAGGAGTTCTATGTTAAAGAGCAGGCTCGGAAGTGACGGGCGTTTAACTCCTGTTTGATAGATCAGCCTGTTATTTCTAGCGTCTTTTTTCAGAAACTTTTTGAACAAAGCTGGGGTGAAGTACTTGACTCAGCGAGAAATCTCATTAATATTCGCAGCCGTTAGGTGATGACGCAAAGCATCGTCGACAACGATTCCCCGATAGCTCAGTTGGTAGAGCAAATGACTGTTAATCATTGGGTCGCTGGTTCGAGTCCAGCTCGGGG
>NZ_JAHHPQ010000666.1:0-1071 GCF_024606245.1 Endozoicomonas sp. SESOKO2 | reverse complement strand
GCTACAATCCGGTTGTATACTCCATTGATTGCTATTTTCTTGAACCGACAGCACTAGCGACGATTTTCCTGCCGGTAAACGCCATCTGGCCAGATACTCGTGTTGCCAGCCGCTACTGTCTGGTGTGAGTTCGACCAGCCTCATTTTCCCAGCCTGAATATCCGGCATACCCTGTCCTGTTGAAGCCTTTGTAATCACTGGTGGTGAGGGAAAATGTTCCGTAGATAGCGAGGGGGGAGTTCTGAAACAAAAATGAAATATATCGCCTGCCTTGCTATCCAGGCTGACATATAGCTGATTTTTTTCCAGTCTTGCTGGCTTGCTTTTATCGTCAGTAGTCTTGAGATCGTAAACAAGGTGAAGCGGCGGACTGTTCTCCATAAACGACATTCTGCTAATAAGTTCTGATGTCTTCAGGGGTGTGAAAGAGCCTCCCCATCCTGTCCAGCTCAATAGGTTGGAAACGTAAGAAACATAAGAACTGTGGCCGGACACCGGCAACATGACAGATAGAATGAGTAACATAAACAGGCGCGGCATGGTGAGAAATCTTACTGCTTTCATGATTGAATTTGCCCATAGATTTTTATTGTTGAGGCATAACAATAGACCCTAAATCTGAAGCCGTTTTATTTATAATCGAAGCCAGGCTTCTTCGTGCCCGGGAAATAAAGAAAAGAAGGAAAGACATTCAGGCCCACCTTTGGTTACTCCAGCACCGGGGATGCGTTCATGGCAATACGTCATCCAGCAGAATCAGCATGAGACTGAAGGCTGTGCCCCGATGTTTCATCATATCCAGATGAACACTCCCCAGGGGATAGGCTCAAAAAAACCGGGTGTGACCCGGTTTGTGATATGTGGCAATAAAGGAAAGAAACAGTGTTGCTGAGCTTCCTGACAAGCCAGAGAATGATAAATAATCGATAGCTGGTCGTGAACTCTGCTTCAGCCAGTGGTATGATACCGCAAACCGGGTTCTGCCCGGTTTTTTTGTGGACCTGTCCGGACTGGAAAGCTTTGGGGAGTCATCTGTGGATATGTTGCAACATCTGGGCATAGCCTTCAGTC
>NZ_JAHHPQ010000665.1:0-14635 GCF_024606245.1 Endozoicomonas sp. SESOKO2 | reverse complement strand
GCTTTCTATTCGCCGGTTCGCCACTGACAATGGACAGATGGATGGCGCTTTTATTCTTGACGATACAGTTTGTTTTTCTTCAGGCACATCGGATAGGTTTTTAACTGTTAGACTGGTGACTGCGAAAAATTCTTTGCACACCATTATTTACAACAGTAATGGGCAATTGTCTGTCGTTACTTATGAAAACCAGGTCAATGTCCATCGTGTTGACACCGCATTCAAGGCTCCGGCACGTAGGTCAATGCGCCCGGTCTTTGTGGGCAATAAAGCCTATCTGGCAGTTGCAGACGCTGATGTTGAGAAGGGTGTCCGGCATGTGCGGATGCAAGTGATTTCTCTGGGTCTTGACAAACTGCCGCCTGTATTGAGTCCAAAATTTCCAGACTGGTGTATTGGGCTTATTACCGCGGGTGTTGTGGTCTTGGTTGCCGTGGTTTCAGCTATCGTAGCCGTTAAGAAGTTCAAGAGGAAACTACCCGTTCCATTAGGTGATGCCGCGGATGGGTATCAAGAGTTATGATCATTTCTGCTACGACATAAAAAATTGGCATAGCCTGTTGGTAGCAGTCTTCGTGAGTGGCTTCATTTATCACTTATAAGGCTTCTGGAAATGGGGCAGTGGATTTCTGAATGAAGCTAACTTCCGGAGCTTCGCAGGTTCCTGGAGCGAGATGGGACGTCTTCATAGCTTTCAGGTTAAAGGCTATTGCCAGACTCTTGATCATTACATGAATGGCTGGTGTAGAATCGGGCAGCCATTGGCAGGCTTAGCCGAAAGGCTTCATCTTCGAAGCTTCTGTCCAGATAATGTTTTTCGAACTCCTTGTTTTCGATAGAGCCTTCTTCCAGCTGCCGGACATGGACCAGTTCGTGAGCCATGGTGACTCTTATTTCGCTGGGTTCCAGACCTTCTGCCAGGGCTATAAGGTACTTTTTCGGCCCGAGTTGTTGGGTAAAACCCTTTATCTCAGGCGTATCCATTTTTTGAGTCAGATGAATAATAATGACATCACTGACGCCCAGCTCCTCCATGTAAAAAGTCTGCATGTCGAGAAAATCACAACCAAACTTATTCAAATCGTTGGCGTAGGACGATGTGGCCAGAAAAGAGAGAAACAGTAAAAGATTGAGCCAATATCTCTGAATCATTAAGCAGGCCCGTTAAGCTGAGTAAAAGGCTTCAATGGCTCAATGCAGTTCGGCAAGACAGGAGAAGACTTTATATGGCCTGGTATCAGAAATTGATTCTACTATCGGAAAAAGACAGGGGCTTTCATCTTATAACTGATGAGTTAGAGTCAAAGCTTCCCGAGCTTTCGAAGTATCAGATGGGTTTGGCTCATATCTTTATTCAGCATACGTCCGCATCCCTCACTCTGAATGAGAATACAGATCCGGATGTTCGTCACGATATGGAAATGTTTTCCCTTCAAGCTATTCCGGATGATGCCGACTACTATCGCCATGTTCTTGGCGGGGCTGATGATATGCCGGCCCATATAAAGTCGAGCCTGTGGGGCGCTGGTGTCATGGTGCCCATCACTGAGGGCCGATTCAATCTGGGAACCCGGCAGGGGCTCTGGTTGGGAGAGCACAAAGAGCGCGGTGGAAAACGTCTATTGATTGTGACTTTACAAGGTAATCTATATAGGTAATTATAAATTCATTGATTTTTTTAATAGCAGTATATTGACGGAGGACTCAGACCGACTGGCGTTTTAACAACGCTGGACTATAACTTAAAAAAATCGGAACTAAAGTCTAAAAATATGGGTTGGAGCACAGATTGCTCCATTGACCAGTATCCAAGAGGAAATAGCTATGGCACGGAAAACGCCGAAAAAAGCTGCTGCTGGTTTTGACGGGGTTGATATCAGTTTTCTGGGGAGTCGAGACGAACCCGCTGATCAGCGCACAGTAGAGTCCCGGAAAAAACTCAGAGAGAGTCTCAACGCTCAGGTAGAGGCCTTTCTTGAATCCGGTGGTGAGATAGAAGAAGTCCCATCAAACGTTACCGCTGATCCGCCCAAAAAGCCTTCGAGCGAATACGGTAACCGTACAATCTAACCCAATTTTAAAGCCCGACACTTCCGTCGGGCTTTTTTTGGGCCGCTTAAATCTGAATCCTCACCAAAGGGCCTTGTGCATACTTTTCCAGCTCACCAATAGGCTCTAGTGAAAGGCCATACTGGCGGGTAAGGGTCAGAAACGCTTTTTCACTCTCTCTATCAACAGCTACCAGTAAGCCACCACTGGTCTGTGGGTCGCACAGGAGCTGTTTTTGCTCTTTTGTGACCGCCCCGGCCTTATGTCCATAACTGTCAAAATTGCGTAAAGTGCCCCCCGGAATGCAGTCTTGAAGTTGGTATTCACTGACGTGTGGGAGCAGTGGCAGACTGTTCATTTTGATAGTGGCCGCTACTTTGCTGCCTTCACAGACTTCAATCAGGTGACCCAGCAGGCCAAATCCTGTGACATCAGTTATGGCACTGATACCCGGTAATTGCGCCAGTTCTGCGCCAATCTTGTTAAGAGTACACATGGCGTCACGAGCCAGGTGGCGGTGTTCATCCTTGAGCAGCTTTTTCTTCTGAGCTGTAGTCAGAATGCCCACACCAAGAGGTTTGGTGAGGTAAAGCCTGCTCCCTGCCCGGGCCTGGTCATTGCGCTTGAGCTGCTCCAGCGGTACCTTGCCGGTGACCGCCAGTCCGAAAATGGGTTCGGGAGCATCAATGCTGTGTCCACCTGCCAGAGGAATGCGGGCATCTGCGCAGGCTTGGCGACCCCCATCTACAACTTTTGCGGCAATTTCAGGGGGCAGAATTTTCACTGGCCAGCCCAGTATGGCAATAGCCATCATCGGCGTACCTCCCATGGCATAGATATCACTGATCGCATTGGTGGCAGCAATTCGGCCAAAATCGAAGGGATCATCAACAATAGGCATGAAAAAGTCGGTGGTGCTGATCACTCCCTCACCATTTCCCATATCAAAAACAGCAGCATCATCCTTACTGGAATTGCCGACAATCAGCCCCGGGAAGTCGGGCAACTGAAGGTTGGTTTTCAGAATGCCGTCAAGAATCTGAGGCGATATCTTGCAGCCGCAACCTGCGCCACTGCTGTATTCAGTCAGCTTGATGTTGTTGATGTCTATAGAACTCATTGGGGTGCTCAAGAAAGATAAGCGAAAAAATTGCGCACTTTAGCACTAACAGAAGTAGAAGTAATTAGGGAATAATGGGGGTTCGGGGAGTTTAATGTCAGGCAACGGGTCACCAGGTTGATGTTGCTGCCATTGTTGACATTTTTAAATGCACTGGGTTGTCTGTGCGGTGCAGAAAGTTTTTTAGGAAAGTGATGTTTCAACCATCGTTTTGACTAATAAGGGTATGATCTTTTATTCGATTATATTGACATTGCTACTTTCTTTTTAGGGGAGGGAGGTAAAAGTCCCTTTTAGTTAATGCAGTAGATTTTATATGTTTTTGTTAATGGGTGGTTGGCATTACCGGCAGGATTTTGTTAATTCCATCGGGTTCAATATATCGAATGGATGAGTCTTGCTTAATAAGGGTTTCAGGATCCAACAGTGCATCGGACAGAAAAATAATTCCGCAGGAACCGAAGGGGCGCAACAGTGACAGCGTTGTCTCTGAAGAGAGGCCATTCAACTTTTCAATAAGACGTTGTGCATCGCAGCTGTTAACAAGGCCAGTGTCAAATACAGCAACCCAGCGATGAGTAAATTGACCGAATTCTGCGTATGAGAAGAACGACAGTGAAGCAGTGAAGAAAAACAGGAGTAGACGATGCATATTGTTCCTTCAAAAGTGTTAGATGGCAGGAAAAACTAAAGTACTAACCCCGCGTTTTCCAGACTAAGAAAGCCCTGTCTGTTTCTATTAAGTACTAGCAAATATTGTATACATAGCCGGAAATAAAAAGAAAGGAGCCTTTGGTTACGAATAACTCAAATCAGGCTCCGGTTCTCATTAGTAATACTGCATGTGTCACGTTAATGAAACAATCCTTCAGTCGTCAAGCTCAGAGGAAATCAGTTGTTTATAGGCAAAGACAATTTTGATGGAAGGTCTTTTCAGAATCTTTTGAATCCAGAAGCTGAACCACTGTTGTGCGTTCATACCCTCTTCATCACAGTCGAACACCATCGGCAGGTATTCAATCGGGTGGGCTGTATTTTCGTCATCAATGACTGAGAAAAGCAAACCAGGTGGGTTGGCTATACCGTCATTGCTTAACCAGGGCTGGCAGAAAAAGCTCATTTCAAGGTCTATCGACCAGAGCTTAAAGCTCTTACTGACGATCAGTTTGAAACGAGCCTTGTTTTTGGCTTTACCCTGGCTGGGTATATATTCAAGAGGCTCTGCACGAGCCGGCATTTTACGAACATTCAGGCCCTCTATGGGTTGAGTGCCGGACTCATACCAGCACCTGATATCAGTTGCCTTTTGATTCAGGAAGTCACTGGCGTTAACAGGGGATGCTGAGACGGTCATAAAATACGTTCCTTTATTATTGTGCGCGCACTAGTAGCACTCATCGCCTGGAAATGCTGTCAGGCTACACAGAAATGACGTTATCTTGCAATATTTTATGTAAGGAAAGTGATGCTTTTATGTAAGTGTATTTTATACTGGGCTCCTTTCGGAGCTGTTTTTGTCGAAGAAATCCAGTGGCGGTGATTTTTCTGCCTCAGCAATGAGCGATCATTCGGTAGTCTGTCGTTCATATTTTTCTAGCCAGATATCAGAAAATGTCAGAATAATATTAATAACTAGTGTTGCGAATATTGAAAGAATAGCCACTGCCTGCCATGTTGGCAGATGGGAGGTAACATAGGTGAACTGTAACAACAGGAAGTAATGTACTGCGGTCAAAATAATAACAAACAAGTTACCAGTCAGTCTGTTTTTACCAAGCCAATTGAGACTATGACGAATGGTCAACCCTAGCATTAGCCAGATACAAGCCAGCCATGAAGGAAGAATTCGACTCTCACCGGAAAACTGAAGAACACTTATATTGCTCATCACACTATCCAGGGCGCTACCCAGAATCAGGGTGATAACCAGAATCTCCCGCTCTTTTTTCCAGTAACCGGAGGTGGAGAAATGGATCATTAGAATGACTACCGTCGCGGCGACAGCCCAGCTTGACTGGGTCGTCATGCAGATCAGCCAGCCTGCTAAAGCCAGGACACCGTTAAACCAGGAAGTGTTCAATTGTTTCATCTAAAAAACCATTCAATAGGCTATTTAAAAGACAATGGGTCTTAAAACAGGGTTGGGTTCAGAGGCCAGCATTGCGCTGATAGTTTCCAGACCTCTTCTGAGTTGATCTCTTGATGATGGACTGCTGATGCAGATTCTGACGGCCTGAGGTGCAGCCGAGCTGCCAACCGCAAACACTTCAGAGTGCAGCACTTTAACATTTTTACTTTCCAGCTGTTGGACAAATGTTTCTGCCCGCCAGGGTTCCGGCAGCTTGAGCCAGGCATAAAAACTGTAAGGCTGTGACTGGATATCCAGATGCCCGATAGTTTCTTCCAAAATGTGCTGCCGGTACAGAATTTCTTCCCGCTGCCAGACTGTCAGTTGCCGGGCTTCTCCGGAGTCAATCCATTCTGTTACTACTTCTGACATCAGCGGGGGAGTGCTCCAGCAGTTGTTTTGCATGGCGATCCTGATTTTCTGGTTAAGGTCTTCCGGGCTGCAAATAAAACCGACTCTCAGCCCTCCTGCCAGAGATTTGGAAAAGCTCGTAGTATAAACCACCCGTTCCGGGGCAAGACTGTAGAGAGATGGTAACCGCTCTTCAGGCGGAATAAACTGCACATCGTCTTCCAGAATCACAAGATTATGCACAGCAGCAACGTCCAGAATTTCCTGACGTCTGGCCAGTGGCATCAAAGTGGCCGTTGGGTTCTGAAGGTTTGGCATCAGATAAAGAAGGCGCGGTTTGAATTGATGGCAACATTGGTCCAGCGACTGAGGCGTCAGACCATGCTGGTCCATGGCCAACCCGATATGGCGAAGCTGCCACTGTCTGGCAGCATTAATAAATCCGCGGTAGGTCAAATGTTCTGATGCGATAACATCTCCGGGCCTCAGCAGTCCCTGGAGAGTGAGCATATTGGCGTTCTGTCCACCGGATGTTATCAGAATGTTGTCTGATTCCGCTTCCATACCGTGATAGCGCATCCAGCGCACCATGGTTTCACGATGCCGGGAGATGCCCGTTTCCGGGTGGTAGTCCAGTAAAGATGAAAGTTGTTGCCATTTTTCGGCCACTGAACTCAGGCTATTGGCCAGAATCTGCTCTCGGCTGGCCGGGACAGGCAAACTGAGGCTGAGGTCGATCAGGTCGGATGGCCGGGGCTGCGGAATTGAGAAGTCTCTTTTATTCCAGACCTTACCAAGAACAAAAGTACCGCTTCCCACTCTTGCGGTAACAAGCCGTCGTCGTTCAGCTTCAGCGTAGCCACGTGTAATTGTCCCGACGGTGACGCCCAGTTGGTCAGACAGAGAGCGATGTGTGGGCAGTCGATCGCCACTATTCAGCTCTCCCCCTGTTATGGCCTCTTCTATGGCGTCAGCCAAAGCTTTGTATTTGGGTCCGGAAAATCGATCCAGATTTGGTTGCCAGTCGATCATAGATTTAGTTTTTTTGCATGATTGTCATGGTGACAATAAAAGAGTTGATCGATTCTAAGCACCCTCTACACTGCAATCAAATGGAAAAGTAAAATAAAAATAAAATTGTATGGTGACAATTTATGCGTGAATCATTGGAACTTTCAGCTATGCAGAAGCAAGCATACGACAATAATCGTTTAAAAAGGGTTGGTCAGGGTCGCCAACGTTGAAAGCAAAGGCAAGCAAAACAAGAGAGTGTAAATCGCTTTTCACCAGGCAACATAAGAAAGGAATGAACAATGAAAGTGCTTCCCATCTATCAGGTCGATGCTTTTACCAGTGAACTGTTCCGAGGTAATCCAGCTGCTATCTGCCCGGTCGAAGAGATGCTGTCTGATGAACTGATGCAAAGCATAGCTCTGGAAAATAACCTTTCAGAAACAGCCTTTATTGTTGGCGCGGATGGACGTTATTACATTCGCTGGTTCACACCGGGTGCAGAGGTCAGTCTGTGTGGGCATGCGACACTGGCAGCCAGTTATGTGATCCGACATGAGCTGGGAGATCAATCAGAAGAGTTATCTTTTGATAGTTTATCCGGCCTTTTAAACGTCAGATTCAAAGAAGACCTGATTGAACTGGATTTTCCGGCGGCTTCCTTTGCTCATGAGCCCATTCCAGAAGAAGTTGCAAAACAGCTTCCCTTTGAAGCGTTGGATTCCGGATTCAATAAAGATGATCTGTTAATTGTTGCTCCCAATGAAGAAACAGTAGCCAGTCTGAACCTGGACTTCACCGGCCTGAAGAACAGCAGGGTGCGCGGTGTGGTTATTTCTGCTCGTTCGGAAAGAGTGGGTGTGGATTTCGTCTCCCGCTGGTTTGGCGGACCTGAGGTCGCCATAAAAGAAGATCCGGTCACTGGATCAGCTCATACTATGCTAACTCCTTACTGGTCTGAACTATTGGGCAAAAGAACACTCAAAGCTGAACAAATTTCCCCGAGAACAGGGCAACTGGAGTGTGAATGGTGTGAGGACAGGGTTTTGCTGCGTGGTCGCGCTGTACTCTACCTGAAAGGCCTGATAACCGTAACAGGAGGCTTATGATGAGTGGTGAGTTAAGTGTTGTTTTGTGGCCCCTGCTGGCTTTTGCTTTTTCCAGTACGATTACCCCGGGACCCAATAATGTCATGATCATGACCTCAGGTATGAATTATGGTACCCGGCAGAGCATCCCTCACTTTTTAGGCATCTGTCTGGGCTTTCCTTTGATGGTGCTGTTTGTGGGGTTGGGGCTGGGGGCGGTGTTTGATCTTTTTCCGGTTCTGCACGATATCATCAAGGTTCTGGGTGTCGCTTATCTTCTGTACCTTGCCTGGCTCATTGCAAAGTCTTCACCTGTCGATCTCAATGGCGGCAGATCCAGACCACTGACTTTTATACAGTCAGCCCTGTTTCAATGGGTAAACCCGAAAGCATGGATTATGGCGACAGGTGCCGTGGCTGCTTATACAACGGTGTCCGGAGATGTGTTTCTGCAAGTGCTTGTCATTGCGCTGGCCTTTCTGGTCGCTGCGGTTCCCTGTGTAGGTGTATGGTTATTCTTCGGTGTTCGTCTGAATAAGATGTTGCAACAGTCGTCTTATCAAAGGGCGTTTAACATCGCTATGGCGCTTTTACTGGTGCTGTCTATTATTCCGGTTATTGGTGAGATGATCTTATGAGGGGTTGACAATGCATGCCTTCAAGACCGTTATGGTTGCCATCACCGGAAGCCATACCAGCGAACTCGAGTTAAGACAGGCCTTCAGGCTGGTAGCTGACAATAACGCCAGACTGATCATGGCCTTTTTTGATCAAAGCCTGGAAGTCATGCGCAAGCTTCAGTTTATCCCTCTGGAAGGCAAGCTTGAGGCCGTTATGAAAAAACAGCTGGAGCTGGATGCCGAAAAGCTCAGGCAGCTGGCATGGGAAGAAGGCATTGATGCTGAAGTTCATATTGTCGCTGGCAAGCCCAGACAGCTCATCGCGGGTTTGATTGAAGAGTTCGGTGTGGATTTGGTCATCAAACTCGCGGATCCTAGCGGGGCACTGGTTCGTAATCAGTTAACGGGTAATGATCTCGCATTGCTGAGAAAATGTCCGGTTCCCGTATTGATGATGGCCTGCAGGGATCAGTTACCTGATTTCACTGGTAGAATTCTGGTAGCGGTCGATGTTGGTGATCCGGACAGTGATGCATTGGCCCTCAATAGAAGTCTGCTCCTCCATGGCCATTACCTCAGCAGTCAGGAAGATGCGGAGCTGCATATAGTGTCGGTCTGGAATCTACCATTGAACCAACCTGCATTAAGGATGTTGGGTGACGAAGAGGTCTATGATCTTCAGGAGAGTACCCATCAGCGCTACCAGCAGAGACTGGATAAAACACTGCTGGACGCGGGCATTGATCCTGACTCTGACAAGGTAAAAGTACATCTCTTGAAAGGCAGCGCTGCCAGAGAAATACAGAATTTAGCCAATGAAATTAATGTGGATCTGATCGTAATGGGAACTCTGAGCCGTCATGCCCGGGGAATGCTGATGGGGAATACGGCTGAGAATATTCTGAACAATATCTACTGTTCAATTCTGGCAGTGAAGCCGGAGGGTTTCGTCAGTCCACTGGCCTGAAGGCCTGTGGACTGAAAGCCTGTCAGGGCTTGAGGCCACTCATATATTCGATAGCGTGGCTGATCTCTTCGTCGGAGCAATCCATGCAGGTTCCCTTTGGAGGCATGCTGCCGACACCCTT
The DNA here is from genome assembly GCF_024606245.1 of Endozoicomonas sp. SESOKO2. NCBI lineage: Bacteria > Pseudomonadati > Pseudomonadota > Gammaproteobacteria > Oceanospirillales > Endozoicomonadaceae > Endozoicomonas > Endozoicomonas sp. SESOKO2. Next base: position 5,180 of record NZ_JAHHPQ010000665.1, on the reverse strand, counting down.
GATGGCGCTAGCCAGTAGTTTATTGAAATCACCCGCTGCAGACAGTTTGGTTTCCCAGGTAGCCTTGTCACCTTTTTTCGGAGCGCCAAGCAGACCGGAAGTATGACAGGCTGTACAGAACTGATTGAAGATCTGCTCACCGGAACGAGGACCACTGCTGGTGCTGGCAGAAGCGCCCACATTGGCAGCGCACTCTTCACCTTGTTGACACACTGAGCCAACAGGTGCAATTCGCTCGGCTACTTCTTTACGGGAAATTTCATCCAGTTCAGCAGGCTTGGCGAACGCCAGAATAGAAAACAGGCCACCGACCAAGGCCATTAACGTACGTACTTGAGTTACCCGAGACACTCACTTATCCCCTATATCGACAAAGGTCTGCGGCACCATGTAATTAGCCAGCGGCTACGGCAGACATCTCAACGCTTATGCTGTTTATGGTTACATCTTGTGGACCTGAATAAACCATTGCGATGATTTTATTGATTGTGTGCTCAGGGCACCGCCAGTAACCGAATTCTTTTTAAGCAACGCGGATTATAGAACAAAACGTTTGTTATATCAGCTAATTGTTTAACTAATTGATTTTATTGTATATTTTATATAAATATAAACATTGGTACTTAGAGTCGTTCGATACAGCTGGGTAAACGAACACCTCTTTGAGTCTCTGGAAGAGGTTCGGGAGTATGCAACCGAATGGCTCCTGGTTTTACAACAGAATAAAACGTTCAAATGCTGGTTGACTTTGAGCAGCATGAAACGACGGAGTCGGCCATTATAAAGTTAAAGATAAGTTACTATTGCTATAACACTTACAGAACATGCACTCAATAAAACCAGCTGTCATTGCGTCTCTGTCTCTGGCTCGTTTAGAAAATTCACGAGCTCTTCAAGACCTTTTTCATATTTCGATTTATCGGCTTCGCTTAACTCTGATAAACGCTGAAAAAACAAAGTAGATAATGTTTCGTATAATTCTCTGCCAGTATCGTCTCTTGCTGGGAAATCTTTTTGTGATTCTACGAATGGAGCAGCATAAACCAGTAATTTTGGACTTGCCGGCCCTTTTTGTAGTACAGCAATCATTGATGCCTGAGACTCTGGTCTGGTAAGTGCCTGTGACATAGGTTCTTGCTCAAAACAAATTCTATGATCTGCTGAACTTGCACCACGATGTACTCGGGATCGTTGCCTACAAACCGGGCATAATAGATCATGATGATGTGATCGTAATGTCTCTATGCAATCCTCATGAAAATCATGTCCGCAGCAAAGGCTGGTACTTTGCTGACCACTGTCAATTTCATGTAGACAAATTGGACACACGTCCGCGTAGCCTATGCTGATTGTTAAACTTAAGTTGAAAACTAAAGAAAGAAACAAGCGCATAAACGGCTACACCATTTTAATTTTAATCAAGAGAACAAGCATTACAAAAAACTCCAAAGGAATGCATCAACTTCGGAGTCCCTGACTTTGTTATTAAATGATGCTTTCAGATTTACGCATTATGTATAGAGGCCAGTGTCATGTTTGTCCAGATCAGATTTCATATTATCCTCAATTCGCGTAAGACACCCTCTTCAGGTGGGGAAAGATGTCAATTGGCTATATGGAAGCGCCACGCTTTCTTTGCAAACTCTTGCCACGGGAAAGGTTATTTGTTGACGAATCTGCCAAAAGCTGTTCAGCTTTAGATACCAGTGACTAAAACCCTGTTTGCGGCAAAAAGCCATAGACAGACAGGAAGCTGATCAGTAATATTGGCCTCCGCTGAAAGCACTGTAGTAAAGTGGTTTCAAGCAGCCGCAGCTCAGCTGGATAAGAACTCTAACCGCATTCAGCCCTGTCGAAGCTGCGTTAGTTAATGCTCTCGTGGTGTAACGGATAACACGCGGCCCTCCGGAGGCTGAGATTGGGGTTCGATTCCCTACGAGAGCGCCATTTCATTGATTGGCCATGGTTACACCGAATAGCGATCCTTTCAGGGCTCAGTCAACTCCGCCACTTCACATATCAAAGACTACAGACAAGATTATCCGGCTGACCTTGTAGTGCCTGCTGCTCCGTGGTTATGACAGAGAGAAATATTCATTTTTTTCTAACAAAAAACTGAGGAACTTTTTTATTGTACTTAAGTCCAATTAAATAATCACGAAACAAAATATTAAAGGAGGTAGGTTATGCAGGCAGCAGGAAGTGCAACCGTAGTAGAATGCATTTGCCCAGACCCAACGTCGCAAAGTGCCAGAAAACACGCGATTTGTGGTGGAGTTTTTACAGGCTTAGGAGCTGCGCTTGGTGGATTTTCAGGGAATTTGATTGCTCTCGCAACAACTAATACTTACACAGGATTGATTGCCGGTTTTCCTACTGGTTCTTGTGTTGGTTGCCTGGCTTACACCGCTTACAATGCATATCAGAACGATGGCTGCAGTATCCGTTGCCGTCGTATAACTGAGGCAAGTGTTGCCTGTCAGAGGCATTTGCCAGTTACGAACCAGCCCGTAAGTGCCCCCGTGCTTGAGGATTTACCAGGGGCTGATGAAAATTCCGGTAGCTGTAATTATTCGCCCATTATTTCAATGCAACCGCCACCCTATCGAGAAATAGACACGCTAACTGCACCTGCAGACCCTCCACCGCCTTATCGAAGGAATAATCCAGAGTCGGATGGGCAAGAGGAAACTTTTGTATGAAATTTAGTCTGAAAAAGCATCTAAAGCATTAACCCTGATTCACATGCTTTGGGTGTTCCCTGACCCTTTTAAGCCAATCCACATAAATCACTTCAGCCGGCATATCGCGTTCAGCAAAAAAGGCAAGCCAGCGCTTCTGGTTTTCCTGAAGCCGGTCGCCAGGGCCTTTTACTTCCACCCATCGGTATTCCTGAGATTCTGGCTTGAACAGAATCAGGTCAGGGAAGCCAGTACGATTATGGGCAAAGTCGAAAACCAGCTTTTCCAGCATCGCTTTCAGGTGAGTCCAGGGAATCAGATCGCAGGCGAGAGTGATTAACTTTTCTGACAGTCGAGGCCAATAGACTAACCGGTTGGCGATGCCCTGCTTTTGTTCGTAAATTGTCAGAGCCTCCCGGGTCACATTGGACGCTTCCAGTTGTCTGAATCTGTTTTCAAACAAGGCTTGTCGTTTACGATAAAAGTCGGGGGTCGATAAGTCAGCAGGCGCACTTTGGAAAGGGTGGAAAAAGGCGTCTGGAATATCGGCAAACAGAATGTCCCAGAACAGCAGACCCGCTAATCCACAGATCAGTGTGTTTTCTACATAGAACGTTTCCCAGCCTTTATTCTGGAAGTGTTTTTGAACCTGAAGTTCAACCCTTTCACTGTTGTCCGAAAGGGAAAGGTGTTTTTCAGAAAACCGGGGTTGTTTTCGTGAGGCTCTGTCGCCCTTTAATTTTCTGATAAATCGTTTGGCAAACTCCAGCTCCATATCGCTGGCAGGGTTGTTCACAATAGTTGTGCAAATAGCTTTGCTGGCTTCTATCTCTCCAAGTTTGTGGCGGATGCGAGCCATTCTTTCGGTGGCTGGAGGCAGGTTTGATTGTGCAAACAGCCTCAGAGCTTCATCAAACTGCTCTGTTCGCTCCAAGGCTCTGGCGATTCGGTTGACCAGGCGACTGAACCGTCTTTTTAGAATGGGGCTGGCAGGTTGATCGGGTAGTTCATGTTGTAAATAGCAGAGGGCTTTAGAGTCTTTTTCAAACTCTGCCTCGTAAGCGAGAATGCCTAATTGTGATAGTTTTAAAGCGTCGTTCAATTCTGATCGGGTTTTGAAAAGTCGACTGTTTTTTTCCAAAGAATAATTTTCAAACTTATTGAGCCCCAGGTCCTGCAGCACAAATTCAGTCAAATCCTGATGGAGATTGCCAAAAAAAAGGAACTGTAGATTCTTAACTTGTTCTGCGAAAAGAGGCTCATAGATATCAAAAGGCAGAGTGGGTGACTGAGAGACTTCGGTCACAATCCGTTCAACGAGATCAGGTCTTTTCAGCTTTGAGGAAATGTCACTGACTGAGCTGAACCACTTTAAAAGCTCCGCTTTGGTGCCAAGCTTCACCATTTCTGAGACGTCAGTATCAGTATTGATGGCCATTAACCCCAGTTTCTCAAGTTCACGGGCCGCCGGGGTTATGTCCAATATCTCCGGATATTTCAATGTGTCTGAACGAAACAAAGGTCCCTTTCTGCAAATCAGACGGACGTAGAGACGCCGGGCAGGTTCAGAGGCATTACGGAAGTGGTTGATAAAAGTGCTCTCATCATCCACCAAAAGGTCTTCATATTGATAAGTAACGAAATCCAGCAGCGACTGAAAGTTGATCAAATAATAGTCTTCCCGTATCTCAATCACTTCAGTCATCGCCAAGCTGCCAATCAATGGGTTAAAACGCTAAGATTAACTAATTTGTTCGTTTGGAAAACCGTTATGAGTGATGATGATCTGGTCACCGAGGCCCATTTGCTGGAAATCGTTGAAAATCAGGTGACTGAGAATAACCCCACAAGAGTCAAGGAGACGCTACTCAGGCTGACTATGACGGGTATGGAGAGACAGGAAGCCATGGACTACATCGCCTGCGCGCTCTCTGTTGAAATTATCGATGTCATTCAAAATAATGCATCGTTTAATCTGAGGAGATATGAGCAGAATCTCGACAAACTGCCTGAGACTCCCTGGATGACAGCTTAAGCCGCTGCGCATCTATGAAGGGGGCACTAAACTCTGGGTCGGCGGGATTTCAACAAACGGATGTCTTTGACGCTGCGATTCTTAAAGAGCAGGGATGGAATCGTGACACCGACGGCCAGGGATAAAAGAATAAATATCGTATTCAGCCCATCACTGATGGTCTGCATTAAAAGATCGCTTGAGAACGTGGCGGTCTGACTCATTTCTATGAGCCCCATCATACTTCTGTAGGCGTAGACACCCGGCACCATCGGAATAACGGCAGGTGCCATGAACACAGTTGTGGGCGTGTGCACCCAATGTGCTAACTGAATAGACAGCAGCCCGATGGTGCACGACGCCAGCAGTGTCGATGTCAGCATATCGAGACCAAAATGCAGAGCTATGCCTCTCAGTCCGTATCCCAGGGCGGCCAGAAAAGCCGAAGCCCTGAACTGTCTCTTATACACATCTGACGCTGCCGA
>NZ_JAHHPQ010000073.1:0-26075 GCF_024606245.1 Endozoicomonas sp. SESOKO2 | reverse complement strand
TGATGGTAAGAATCCTCAGCAGTGGAGTGCTGAAAACAAGTTCGCGGTTCTGATGAAAACCGCCAACATGAACACAACGTAGCTATCCGAATACTGTCGCAAGAAGGGTCTCTACTCTGAAGACCTGTAGCAGTGAAAATCTGAATTTATCGCGGGCAGCACAAAGCCTGCTGAATCCCGTCAGGTTCAGGCCGCTGCCAGACGAGATGACAAGAAGCGTATCCAGAAACTGGAAAAAGAACTTAAACGCAAAGACAAGGTACTTGTTGAAAACACAGCACTGCTGGTTCTGACAAAAAAGGCAAACGCGATCTGGGGAGGGCGCGGGGACGATTGATCCCTCTCCCTGATCGCAAGGAAACCGTTGCTTTAATCCAGAGAGCTGTTTCACAGGGTGCACGTAAAGTGAAAGCCTGTACTGCGCTCACCTGGCGATACGCACGGTTCAGCGCTGGCAAAAAGATATAGAACAGGTGCGGGAAGATCACCGTCAATAAGCACACCCGCCAATGCCTGCCAACCAACTTTTTATGTCCTCAGACACCAGAAATAATCAGAAGCCATCCTGAAGTTCATTAAGCCTTAGTAATGTGTTGAGTTTTTATCACAAAGAGGAAGGCTCTGCCTCCACAAGAAGGTCGAGCCCAGCCCGATGACGGGATTCCCACTGATCCAGAGCTTCAATAGCCAATTGCCTACCCACAGCTGCAATCTCGTTAAAACGGTGAAATTCGTAGAATTGACAGATATTACGAGGCACGTTGACCAGGACGTCTGGCTGATAGCCCGCCATTTTGTATCGGGAAAGAGACTCCTGCATCACTTCCATGGATTGGTTGGAAATTTCCATCAGGCTCATGGAAGCACTGAGTTCATCTTGGGATTTCTTACTCTCATTAACACCTACAAGCTTGTCAATAAGACCGTCAAAAATGGATTTTTTGCCCTTTTCTCCCTCTTCAACCTCCTCATTTTTCTGAAAAGGATTAGCCAGCAGGTCAACAGCTACCACCATATCGGCCAGAGCTGACCCCGCAGGTGCCATTGGCAAAGGATTAAGCACGCCACCATCTACCAGCACCTGACCATGCATTTCTACTGGACTGAACAAAGAAGGAATGGCACATGAAGCACGAATAGCTGTCACCAGATCACCCCGCTGGAACCAGACTTCCTTGCGATTGGTCAAACTGGTAGCTACGGCTGTATAGGGAATCGGCAAGTCTTCTATTCGGCAGTCGCCGATAATGTCGCGCATGCGTTCAAACAGGCGATCACCCTTTATGACACCTGGACGCCCCAAAGAAATATCCAGCAAACGGATAATCTCGAACGAATCAAGGGTTTCTGCCCATTGACAATACTCATTCAGTTTACCCGTGGCCCAGAGACCACCGATCAGTGCGCCCATGGAAGCACCGGCTATTGCCGTAATTTTGTACCCTCTGGCTTCCAGCTCACGAATTACCCCGACATGGGCATAACCCCGGGCTCCACCACTGCCTAAGACCAGAGCTACTCTTTTTGTCATTGCTCTTGTGTCCTGTGAGTTGCTTGCGTTGGGCAATAGAATGAACCCTCTCAGACCTGAGGTCTATAGCACACTGATACTTTTCTCTTACTCGCAATAATGTTTAACGTGAATCAGCAGGATATGCCTCTGTGTCTCTACCTTTCCCTTGAGGAATGACCTGAATCTCAACCGATGACCGGATGGATGCCCTTTATATCATGCTTTTGCGGCCATTTTTAAATAATAAGTAGCTTTTGGCTGAACTACTAACTTCATTGTCAGCTTGATAGCGAATTCAGCACTTATTGCCACTGCTTTTACCTTTCGGTCAGGTAATCTTCCACAAGAATTAGCGGCAGCAGCCATGCTTTTAGAAATATTAACCAAGCCTCTGGCGGCGGATCGGAATGTTATGTCAGATACACTCTTTGATATTAAATTCTCTTCAACTTGACAGCTACTTACCTTTCGGGCTCGAAACCTTCCTGAGTCATCCTGGGTAGCAGTATTGACCGAGCAATCTGAGCTTGTTCTTAAATGGGCAGGCCAGTTTTGACCGCAAAGTTTTTCTAAGATCATATTAACATCCTTATCATAAGACTTTGCTTCAATACATTAACCATAGGGATTGGGTTCACATCTCACAATTAGATCAAAGTATTACCTCTCTGTAGGGAACAATTTCGAGACAAAGCTTGATATGAAAGGGGGAATAGGTGGCCGATAACTCTGAAGTCATGTTTATACAGGGGTTTGTTCTTGCAGAGGTACCTGGCAGGTATTGCTTTACTGTACGGTGTACTTGTAGCCTCTGACTGTCCTGTTTTATTCTAGAAAAACACCCTCTTCCAGTAAAAGCAGACTGAGGTAAATCATGCGTCTTGAAAATGTGCGCCTGCATCAACAGGAAGGTCTGTTTGATATCCTTTTTGATCAGGGTAAAATTCTCAGCATCACTGTCACTGGCACACAACGCCAGCCTGACACCGATAGTTTTGATGCCGGTGGTAAGCTGGCATTGCCCCCCTTCATTGATCCTCATGTCCATCTGGATACCTGCCTGACGGCAGGTGAACCGGTCTGGAATCGTAGCGGCACCCTGTTTGAGGGGATTCAGAACTGGTCTCAGCGCAAAAAAATACTGACACACGACGACGTCAGGCAACGAGCAAAAAAAGCACTGTCCTGGTATGTAGGCCAGGGCGTTCAGCACGTTCGCAGTCATGTCGATACTACCGACCCGGACCTCACTGCCGTTCATGCTTTGCTCGAGTTGAAAGAGGACGTTAAAGATCTCATTGACATCCAACTGGTCGCTTTTCCCCAAGAAGGAATCCCGTCTTTTCCTGAAGGTTCAGAGCTTCTCGAAGAAGCTATGAAACTCGGCTGCGACGCTGTAGGAGGCATTCCCCATTTTGAATACACCCGTGAATATGCTCTGAACTCTCTTAATACTGTCTTTGACCTTGCAGAAAAATACGACAGCCTGATCGATATTCACTGCGACGAAATAGACGACGAACAATCCCGGTTCGTAGAGACAGTGGCCTCTCTGGCACTGGAACGCAACATGGGGCAGCGTGTGACTGCCAGTCATACCACTGCAATGCATTCCTATAATAACGCCTATTTTGTGAAGCTGATGCGCCTGCTGAAACGTTCTGGCATCCACTTTATCGCCAACCCGGTGACCAATCTGAATCTACAGGGACGAATGGATACTTACCCGAAACGTCGCGGTATCACTCGCATTCCAGAGCTGCTTGAAGCGGGTATAAATGCTTGCTTCGGTCAGGACGACATTGTTGACCAATGGTTCCCGATGCAGGGCTGTAATATGCTGCAAGTGTTGTTGGCGGGTCTGGTGGGTTGCCAAATGACAGGGCTGGACCAGATCAACCGGGGCATCGACCTGATTACCGGAAACAGCGCAAAATGCCTGAATATTCACGACCAATACGGTATTGAAGAAGGGAAACCCGGCAATTTGATTCTGTTGGACTCTGAGACAGTATTTGATGCCATCAGACGCCAGTCGGTGGTAACTCACTCTTTCCGTAACGGCCAGCTGATAGCAGAAACCAGACCTGCACAGACATCTATCAAGGCAAATCAATCGCTGTCTGGCAATATCGATTATTCTTTTTGTCCTCAGTAAGCTTTTTACAGCCTCTCTTGGACGGCATTAGAGGTTGACTCTTCCCTCCCGGGACCAGCCTGCTGAAAAAATCATTTCCCCCTCTTGGGGACGTCATATTATTCACGTTAGAATGACCGCCTTAAAATGAAAACATAGCCCGGTGCAGTCTCACACTTTCGCACTTATGGCAGTCAACCGTCCTTTTTAGTCGTAACCAAACCATGAAAAACAGCGATTTACAGGCTCGCTTCAACGCCATACGCTCCAACAAGATATTTGAACTCTTTGTCGTCAGCATCATCATCTTCTCTGCCCTGGTTATTGGTGCAAAGACCTACAACCTGCCAACCTACCTCGAAAGCACTATCAGTGTGCTGGATGTCGGCATCACACTCTTTTTTCTGGTGGAGATACTGATCCGCTTTTTTGGGGAAGAGAACAAAAAGAATTTCTTCAAGTCCGGCTGGAATCTCTTTGATACCCTGATTGTGATCGTCAGCCTGATCCCGGTCAGCGATACCGAGATGGCTCTGGTGGGCCGATTGATCAGAATTTTCCGGGTACTGCGGATGATTTCAGTTATCCCCGAGCTTCGACTGCTGCTGAACTCACTACTGAAAGCCCTGCCGCAACTGGGTTACGTCATGCTGCTGATGTTCATCATTTTTTATATCTATGCCGCTGTTGGCAGCACTTTCTTCCTGAATATCAACCCTGAACTCTGGGGTAATATTTCCGTCAGTATGCTGACCCTCTTCAGGGTCATGACTTTCGAAGACTGGACCGATGTCATGTACGAAACCATGGCCGTCTATCCATTAAGCTGGGCTTACTATCTCAGTTTTATTTTCTTCACGACGTTCGCGTTTCTGAACATGATCATCGGCATTGTCGTCAATGTTCTGGAGGAAGAGCGTCAAAAAGTACGTAGGGAAGAAGAAGCTGTAAAGAATAAGGGTCAACCTACCCTTGAAGACCTTGAGCAACAGCTGAACGGAATCAAACTACTCCTGCAAAAGGAAAGCCACTGAATGAGCCTCTGCCAGACTGTTTAGTCTGGCAGGTTGGACGTGTTCAGAACAGACGGTTCAAGCCATCTAAAGTAGCCACGCGGTAGGCTTCGGCCATAGTCGGGTAGTTAAATGTGGTGTTCAGGAAGTAGCGAATATTATTGGCCTCTCCCTTCTGGGACATCACCGCCTGACCAATGTGTACGATCTCGGATGCCTGGTCACCGAAGCAGTGAATACCCAGCACTTCGCCGGTATCGCGGTGGAACAGGATTTTCAGCATACCAACGGTTTCGCCGGTAATCTGGGCCCGGGCCAGCCTTGAGAAGAAAGCTTTGCCCACTTCATAGGGCACAGCTGCGGCTGTCAGCTCTTCTTCGGTTTTACCCAGCGAGCTGATTTCCGGAATGGTATAGATACCGGTCGGTACTTCGTTGACAAAACGCCACTGACCGGCATGTTCAATATTACCTGCGGCAGACCTGCCCTGATCATAAGCGGCACTGGCGAGACTGGGCCAGCCAATCACATCACCCGCTGCGTAGATATGATCGATCTCTGTCTGATAGTTCTCATTAACAGACAATTGTCCCCGACTGTTCGGCTTCAAACCTATCAGTTCAAGGCCCATGTCCTGAGTATTGCCCGTTCTGCCATTGGCCCACAGAAGTATATCTGCTTTCAGTTTCTTGCCCGACTTCAGGTGCATCACCACACCGTCGTCCAGCATTTCTACTTTCTGGTATTCCTCATTGTGACGAATGATGACGTTCATTTTCCTCAGCTGATAGCCCAGCGCATCGGAAATCTCTTTATCCAGGAAGGAGAGCAGACGATCACGGGTATCCACCAAATCCACCAACACACCCAGACCAGAGAAAATAGAGGCATACTCAGAACCAATAACACCGGCTCCGTAGATGATCATCCGGCGTGGAGTGGTGGTTAGCTGAAGAATGGAATCACTGTCGTAAATCCGTGGATGACGGAAGTTGACATCAGCAGGCTGGTAAGGACGGGAACCGGTGGCAATCAGGATATTGGTACCATGAAGCTTTTCGACATTGCCATTTTCCTGCTGAACCTCAATGGTATGTTCATCGACAAAGGAGGCATGACCAAAATAAAGATCAATCCGGTTTCGGGCATAATACAGGGTACGGGACTGCACCTGTTTCTGAATAACACGTTCAGCCGTCTTCAGCACCTTGGGGAAGCTGAACCAGCGGGGCTCGCCAATCTCACGAAACATGGGATTGGTGTTGAAGTCCATGATCTGTTTGACAGAGTGCCGCAGAGACTTGGAAGGTATGGTGCCCAAGTGGGTACAGTTACCACCGACAAACGCATTCTGCTCAACGACCGCAACCTTCTTGCCCAGCTTGACAGCGTTCATTGCTGCGCCCTCACCCGCTGGCCCGGAACCCAATACAACCAGATCGTAGTGACTCACGCCCATCCTTTAACCCTCAAAGCGGTTCAGGCAGCATTGCAGCAGATCATTATCCGAGTATGCGGAGATCGATCGTACTGCAACGCTTCCTTATTTTTATTAATTTCCTCAAAGGCTGTTCATATTTTTTGAGGAACAGCCTCTCAACTTTCAACAGAGAAGCATCCGACCCTCTGTACTCTGAAACTCTGGTTTTTCCGGATATAACTTGAACTAAGTACCTGACTTCTTTACAGCCTTGTCGGCAGTCGCATCATAAAACAGATGCTCCATATCCTTATGTTGACCTTCAGAGAAAGGGTCGTTCTTATCCCCTCCGCCACAGATCATGCAGCCATCCTTGAGGCCAAGGTTACTCAAACCACCACAGGAGCCCTTGATCGGTTTGTTGGCAACAATGACACCAATGGCCATCAGGGCGATCAGTACCAGAAAGGTTCCAAATGTAATCAGCATCAGTGTCATGATATTACTCTCCTGACCAGAGGCCCGAATCTAAAAAAACAGTCTTGCTTATTCATCAAACATCTTGCGGGCACTGTTTTTAGCACAATAAGTGCGCTGTCGTTGGTAATGGCAGGTAAGGTCATCAATCCGGCCATTTCTCAATTCTGTTTTGGCAGATAGGGTTTAAATGCATCACTGCTAACTGCGTCAAAGCCTTTATCTGTATGATAGGTAAAGTAGGCCGCGATTCCCTCTCTGTTGGCCAGCTTCAGGCCTTCTTTATCACCCAAAACCATAAACAGGGTCGCCAGTGCATCAGCTTCTGCAACATTATCCTCAATCACAGCCACTTCTGCCAAACGCCCCATCTCAGGACGACCAGTTCGCGGATTAATCGTGTGGGAATACTTGTGGCCATCCACTTCAAAATAATTCAGATAGTCACCCGATGTTGCCATGGCTTTGTTTTCCAATTCAACAATCAGGGCAGGCTTACTATCGGTCATGGCTGGTCCACGGATACCCAGTTTCCAGAGAGAACCATCTGGTTTAGGGTCACCGACTTTGACCTCACCACCGATCTCAACCAGATAACTGTTAATGCCTTCTGAGTTGAGCAGATAAGCCACTTTATCGACACCGTAACCTTTGGCAATAGAGCTGAGATCGACAAAGACGTCTTTGGTTCGGGTCAGTAAATCGTTTCGGGTATCTGCTATAACTGCCTGATAACCCACTTTAGCTTGGGCTGCGGCAATCTCTTCATCAGAAGGCAACTTGGCCGGATAGTTATTTATCATCCATTCTATAAACTCCGGGGCTTGCTTATCAGCGGTACCAGACGATGCTTTTTTGCTTTGTGAGGGTTGCCTGCCGGCATCAGAAGGACCAAAGCCCCACAGATTGACCACTGGACCCACAGTCACATCGTAAGCACCATCCGACATGCGGGAAATCACCAGACTTTTTTCAACAAGATCCACCAGCTCATCGGAAGCTTTGAATGGCTTCCCGATTTCAGAGCGGTTGAATTGCATCAGTTCGGAATCTTCACGGTAAGTTGACATACTGTCATTAATCGCCTCCAGCAGCCCGTCAACCTGCTTTTTAACATTGTCTGTCGAATGGGAAAAAGGCCTTGAAACATAGGTAATAGTGTAAGTAGTACCCATGGTTTCACCCTTTATGTGCTTCAGGGTAGGGCGCAAAGACAAAGCATAAAAGCCAACAGCCAGAAGAATTAAGCCAATCAGCAGTGACCGCTTGTAGGATTTGGACAACAACCTGTTCTCTCCCGTTGAAGCTGGAAAAGCCATTCTGACACTTCCAGAATTCGTTCAAGGAGGCGCAGTGTACCACCGGGAGTGGTGAATCGTCATCCGTACAGAGCACCAGCGAGCGTTCTTATCTGAGCACGCCCTCAGCGCTGTTAGAGTTCATCCCTTGAATCAAGGAGATTCGGCTTCACAACGCCCTTTTCGTCCACCACATGGGTAGTAAAAGAATGGAAGTAGTTCAATCCGGTTAATGGATAGCTCAGCCCCTCCAGCTTGTCGGGGCGGGTGTAGCTTGCAGAAGCTTTTTCCCAATTGCATTGCCTGGGCACTATCCAGGCACCTTTTTTCCACGCTTCTCCAGAGGTCAGACCGGTATCGCATTGATAAACATACTGCCCAAAACCATTAAAGTCTGCTTCTGCAGAAAAGATGATGCCCTTTTTCATACTGATCATATGATGATGCGCATAGCGTTTTTTCTTATCTTCAGAGGCTGGCAGTAAATCAGAATGATCCTGAAAGTCATGGGTGACTCTGAATGTTTTGGGATAACCGTCTTCAAGCAAAGGAGGTTCCTTACCATCCAGTACTTTTGAGCTCACCGCTTTTCCCCAGGCACCAATATAAGCCATGCTTACCGGCTCTACAGGGTATCGAACAACGACCAACTGGTGATGCTTGCCCCTGAGCACCATTGACCGGGTATAAGGATCAACATTGAGGCCAATGAAGTCTCCCCTTAAAGAGGAGTTCTCGCCAACTACGTGTATTGCTAATAAATCGCTCGTCGTATAGCGGGTTTCACCAAACTGCACCAGACCATCCCCTTTCGCATTGATCGGTTCATCCTTTATATCAACCCAATGGCTGGCAGGTTCTCCACCCTCGAGGGCGAGACTTTGCAGGATAGCCCTGGAGTAATAACTCTGCGGTTTCTTCAGATTTCTTTGCATGACACCCAGGACATGGAAAGTTCCTTCTTTATCCTGATAAATATCTAAACCGGTCACGGGCTTGGAGTGATCAACCCCCTCTCGGCTATCCCCCATTGGAAGATAGCTTCCCCATCTCGAATTTACCCAAGCCGGAACCGTCACCAGTTGCTCCTTATCGATGTCGATGATAAAAAGATTTCCGTGCTGGGCGGCAAACAACCAGTTTTTTTTATAGCGCCGATTAAATTCGGCACTGTGGGCCAGATAAACAGGCGAGTTGGCATGAGGTAAGAGGTAACCAAGATTAGGTGATGGTGAAACTATCATGAAATCGAATTTTCCATGAGTCCCAATAAACACCCGACCGTTAGAACAACCAAAGGCAAACTGGTTGTTACCCAGAGGCTTATGAAATGTACTCAAACTGTGATGATGCGCCAAGGTTATGTTGGTCAGGGGAATATTGGTAAATTCATTCATCACACAGCCGGGAAGGTAATCATTAAAAACCGTTTTCCAGGCTTTGCTGCCTGCCGTGCTTTCAATAACAACGGCGTTGCCATCTCTATTGACAGCTCCGAGCTGAAATACCACGGTTTCCTCAGCATGTGAATTCAACGAGGATACCAGCGTGACAGACGACAAAATCAGGGCTTTAAGTGTCCGGATCATACAAACCTCCCTATCAGGGTAATAGTGTAACTACGAGTAAATGGCCTCTGAGTGTTTTGACTCAGTAAATTGCCAAGGGTTCAATGAAACGGACAAGTTTAGACAAACGGGCTTAGTACGCCACAGAGTGGAAAAGGCAAGAAAGGCAGGTCAGGCCAACCGGGCACAGACCGTCATTTTGAAGGCATCATCTTCTTGCCTGACAACTCGGTAGCCAGCAGTTCATGTTCATAGGTGACGGGATGTGGACGCCCCTGCCCTTTTCGGAGCTAGTCCTGTTAGAGTTCATCTCTTGGTCTAGGATGATTGGGATTAATAACGCTCGTTTTTTCCTCCACCTGAGCTATGAAGGGATGGATTTCGTCCATTACCCGGGTCGTGAAAGAATGATAGTAGTTTAATCCCGTTAATCGATAGTTCAGCCCCTCCAGCTTGTCGGGTCGGGTGAATCTGGCAGAAGCTTTTTCCCAATTGCATTGCCTGGGCTCTATCCAGGCACCTTTTTTCCAGGCTTCTCCAGAGGTCAGACCGGTATCGCATTGATAGACGTACTGACCAAAACCCTCGGAGTCTGCTTCTGCAGAAAAGATAATGCCTTTTTTCATACTGATCATATGATGGTGTGCATAACGTTTCTTCTTATCTTCAGTGACCGGCAGTAGATCAGAATCATACTTCAGGTCATGGGTGACTCTGAATGTCTTGGGATAACCATCTTTAAGCAGCGGAGGCTCTTTGCCATCCAGTTTTTTTGAGCTTACCGATTTTCCCCAGGCACTAGCGACATAACCCACATTTACCGGTTCTACAGGGTATCGAATAATGACCAGCTGGTGATACTTGCCCCTTAGCACCATTGCCCGGGTATAAGGGTCAACATCGAGGCCGCTGAGGTCTCCTCTTAAAGAGGTATTCTTACCAAGGTGGTGTGTCCCATTTTCCTCATCTGCTATAAACAGGGTTTCGCCAAACTGTAACAGACCATCTCCTGCCTTGTTGATCGGTTCATCGTCTATTTCATGCCAATAGCTGTAGGGGATTCCATCTTTGAGCGTTACACGTTGCAGGAGCGCTCTGGAATAATAACGCTGCTTTTTCTCCAGATTTCTTTGCATGACACCCAACACATGGAAAGTCCCTTTTTTGTCCTGGTAGATATCCAGCCCGGTCATAGGCATAGAGTGATCAACACCCATGCGGAAATCCCACATAGAGAGGTAGTTTCCTTCTACCCAGTCCGGAAACGTCACCAGCTGCCTCTTGTCGATGTCGATAATAAACAGGTGTCCATGCTGGGCGGCAAACAACCAGTTTTTCTTGTAGCGCTGATTAAATTCGACACTGTGGGCGAGATAAACAGGTGAGTTGGCATAGGGTAAATTGAAGTAACCAAGATTAGGAGATGGAGAATTTACCGAGAAAGGCTCCTCTCCTTCGCCCCTAACAAACACCAAACCGTTAGAACAACCAAAAGCAAACCGGTTGTTTCCCAGGGGCATGTGAAAAGAACTCAGACTGTAACGATGAGCCAAAGTTTTGCTGGTCAGGGGGATATTGGTAAATTCATTCATTACACAACCGGGAAGGTTGCCATTAAAAACCGTTTTCCAAGCCTTGCCACCTGGACTGCTTTCGATAACAACTGCGTTTCCGTCACTATTGACTGCTCCAAGCTGAAACACCAATGTTTCCTTAGCTTGTGAAATCGGTGAGGAAAGCAGAGCGACAGATGAAAACAACAGGGCTTTAAGAGTCCGAATCATAAAAACCTCGAAATCAGGACGACGGATGAAGCCATAAGTGCTTGGCCTTTATGAAATTCGACTCAATAAATTGCCAAGGGCTCAATGAAGCGGATAAGTTTAGACTAGCGGGCTGAATGCTCCACGCATCAGGAAAGGCAGGTCAGGCGGTCACCCAGAGAATAACGGCATCTTCCTCGCTGAGGGAAATCAGAGCATGCCCCATCTCGGCATCGTAATAGGTGCTATCACCCTCATTGAGCTCTACCGGTTGATAAAACTCTGTGTAGAGCATGATTTTGCCACTGAGAACCAGCAAAAATTCTTCACCCTCATGCCTGACCCAATCCTGATAATCCTCAAATGACCGGGCACAAACCGTCGTTTTGAAGGGCACCATCTTCTTGCCCGACAATTCAGTGGCCAGCAGTTCATGTTCGTAGGTGGTGGTGGGATGCGGACGCCCCTGCCCTTTTCGGGTGATGTCCCTGCGCCCGCTGGCTGCTTTCTTTTCTGCAGGCTGGGTGAACAACTGGGGAATATCAATACCCAGCCCTCTTACCAGTTTGGTTACAGCGGTGAAGGTGGGCGATATCTGCTCATTTTCTATCTTGGAGAGTGTTGATCGGGCGAGGCCAGTTTTCTGACTGGCTTCTTCCAGTGTCAGATTAAGACTCAGACGGATTTCCCGGACTCGCTGTCCCAGTTGCAACGGCTCAACAGCATCCTCCCTGTGACTGCGGGAGATGATGACCGACTGTTTTTCCTTCTCTAAAAAGTGCGCCTGCTCTGATATTTCCTGCTCTGACATTTATAGTTATCTCGACATCCAGACGTGCTTGATACTATATAAGGTTCCCGAAAAAAGAAATAAGCTACCCGGAAATTAAACTCTCTAAAAAAGTGCCAAAGAACATTCAGCGTTGTATTTACTCAATTATTTCATTAAGTTAGGCGTACTGTCAGGATAAGAAACCTTAAAACTATCCGTCTCGTCCTGACCCTGATCATCTAACTGAACTGACACCCTTTGGCGTCACATAACAAAGAACCAAGAACAATAACAGAACAGCAAATAGCGTGGAGTAAAGTTTCAAAATGGAAACACTGACCGAAATCATCGGTGCCATTAATGGCGTCGTATGGGGACCCATGATGTTGGTCCTCATGCTGGGGGTAGGACTATTCCTGATGCTGGGCCTGCGACTGATGCCCATCCTGAAGCTGGGCACCGGCTTTAAGCTTCTCTGGCAAGGCCGCAGCGCCGAGTCCGGTGACTCCGGCGAAATCCCTCCCTTCCAGGCCCTGATGACTGCCCTTTCTGCCACCATCGGTACCGGTAACATTGCCGGTGTTGCCACTGCCGTCTTTATGGGGGGCCCCGGTGCGCTGTTCTGGATGTGGTGTACTGCTCTGGTGGGTATGGCAACCAAATTCTCAGAAGCCGTACTGGCCGTTAAATTCCGTGAGGTCGACGAAAACGGCAAGCACTACGGGGGCCCAATGTACTATATCAAAAATGGTCTGGGTTCGCGCTGGACATGGCTGGGCACCGCCTTCGCTATTTTCGGTGCCATTGCCGGCTTTGGCATCGGCAACACCGTTCAGTCCAACTCGGTGGCTGACGTTCTGCATAGTAACTTCAACCTGCCTCCTGTGGTGACCGGTTTTATTCTGATGTTCCTGGTGGGTGCTGTCCTGATTGGCGGCATCCGTCGTATCGGTGCGGTTGCCAGTACTCTGGTTCCCCTGATGGCCACTGCCTATCTGGTGGCTGGTCTGGTTGTTCTGGCTATCAATGCTGATCAAATTCCTGCCGCCCTCAGCCTGGTCTTCACGCACGCCTTTACGCCTACTGCGGCTACCGGCGGTTTTGCAGGCGCTGCGGTATGGGCCGCCATTCGTTTTGGTGTCGCTCGCGGTGTGTTCTCTAACGAAGCCGGTCTGGGTTCTGCGCCTATCGCTCATGCGGCAGCCAAAACCAACGACCCGGTTCGTCAGGGACTGATTGCCATGCTGGGTACTTTCCTGGACACTATCATTGTCTGTTCCATCACCGGTCTGGTCATCATAACTTCCGGTGCCTGGACTTCGGGGGCGACCGGTGCCGCGCTGACTTCTGCCGCTTTTGCTGAAGCACTGCCGGGGGTCGGTAATTACGTGGTTGCCATATCTCTTGCCATCTTTGCCTTTACGACCATTCTGGGCTGGAGCTTCTACGGCGAGCGTTGCGTAGTATTCCTGATGGGTCCAAGAGCCGTGAAAGCCTACCGTTTCCTTTGGATCGTAGCGGTTCCAGTGGGCGCTACTGTCAGCCTGGATTTCATCTGGCTCGTAGCTGACACTATGAACGCTATGATGGCTATTCCCAACCTGATTGCCCTGGCACTGCTTAGCCCGGTGGTATTCAGGCTGGTGCGTGAATACTTTGGCAAGCAATCTGAAACATCAGAGGCAGTCACTGACTAAAAAGAGCTCTAACCAGCTCCAACGAAGGTGCAAACAGATCTACCATCTGTTTGCACCTCTCTTCATCACCCTCTCGTCATTAAGTACTTCACTCCTTGCCCAAACCCTGATAAATATTCAGAGAGCCATAAAAAAGCACTACCCGCCTGCCCTGTCACTGCTAATATTCCAGAAACCTGTCGTTTCAGTTAGTGGTCAGGAGTCTTTTTTATGGCCAGTAAAGATATCAGGAACCATCGAATGTCTGACGAGGTTTATCAGGAGAATTTTTCTGATATCAAGCCTCCACTGTCGTTTTATCAGTCCAGACTGGAAGCAGGTCGCTGCCTCTATTGTCATGATGCCCCCTGCATCTCTGCCTGCCCGACAGGTATTAACATTCCCTCGTTTATCCATCGAATCGCTGATCAAAATGTGGACGGTGCTGCCCAGGTTATTCTGGAAGAAAACATTCTCGGGGGGAGCTGTGCCCGGGTTTGTCCAACAGAAGTCCTTTGTGAGCAGGCCTGCGTTCGCAATCACCCGCCAGAATGTAAACCCGTAATGATAGGCCGCTTGCAAAGGTTCGCTATTGACCATCGGCAGACAGCTGCTCACCCATTTATCCGCGCGCAGACAACAGGCCGAAGCGTCGCGGTTGTGGGTGCAGGTCCTGCCGGCCTGGCCTGCGCACACAAGTTGGCCAGACTGGGGCATGACATCACCGTATTCGATGCTCATAGCAAACCCGGCGGGCTCAATGAGTACGGCATAGCTGCTTACAAACTGGTAGAGGACTACGCCCAGAAGGAAATCAGATTCATTTTCGAAATCGGTGGTATAACCCTTGAAGCAGGCAGCAGAATCAATCTTGGCCACCAGCTTGCCGACCTGTCTGTTCAGTTTGATGCGGTCTTTCTTGGCATTGGACTGGAGTCTGCGAAATCCCTTGGGCTGCCTGATGAGCCATCCGAAGGCGTTGAGGAAGCCCTTGGAGCCATCAAAACGCTTCGTCAGACCAAAAACCTGGCTGAGCTGCCAGTGGCTTCAAGGGTGGTTGTGATCGGCGGTGGTAATACAGCCATTGATATAGCCTGCCAAATGCGCCGGTTGGGAGCAGAAGAAGTCACACTCGCTTATCGAAGAGGTATTCAACAGATGTCAGCGACCCATCATGAACAGTTATTCGCAAAAGAAAACGGTGTTCGCATTATTCCCTGGATGAAACCCACAGGCTTTGAATCAAAAGCCGGGCAATTACGTGGCGTTCGTTTTGTGAGAACAGCAGAGGCTCCTACTGGCGAGTTGATTGAAACCGGCGAGCAAATAACGATGACTGCCGACCGGGCATACAAGGCCATTGGCCAGACCATAACAGCGGACAGTTTTGCTTACGGAAAACTGGCCCTTAGCAAGAATGGAAAAATCAGGGTGAACGATCAATTCAGGACATCTATCAGTAATGTCTGGGCAGGAGGTGACTGTGTCGATAAAGGGGAGGATCTCACTGTCCATGCGGTTCAGCATGGCAAACTGGCTGCTCAAGCTATCCATCAGTTCCTGCAACCGCCCGAAGTACAGGTAGAACAAGGCGATGGCAGACCTTAGCTGCGAGTTTCTCGGGATTCAGTCTCCCAATCCATTCTGGTTAGCTTCAGCGCCACCCACGGATAAGGCATACAACATTTGCCGGGCATTTTCTGCAGGCTGGGGAGGAGCTGTCTGGAAAACTCTGGGCGAAGATCCGCCACCAGCCAATGTTTGCTCAAGGTATTCCGCTCATCGGGATACTCATGGGCGGATTCTGGGCATCAACAACATTGAACTGATTTCTGATCGACCGTTACAAGTTAACCTGGATGAAATCAAACAAACCAAGAAAGACTGGCCCGACCGGGCTTTAGTTGTCTCCCTGATGGTGCCCTGTAAAGAAGAGAGCTGGAAACGTATTCTCAACCAGGTTGAAGCCACTGACTGTGACGGTGTCGAACTCAATTTTGGTTGCCCCCACGGCATGCCGGAGCTGGGCATGGGAGCGGCTGTAGGGCAAGTACCCGAACTCATTACTAAAGTCACGCGATGGTGTAAACAACATACACGACTGCCGGTTATCGTTAAGCTGACGCCTAATGTCACCGATATTGTCCAGACAGCCATTGCCGCTCAGGCAGGTGGCGCGAATGCTGTCTCACTGATCAATACCATTAACTCCATTACCAGCATCAATCTTGATACCATGGTTGGCTATCCACCCGTAGGCAATCATTGCACCAGCGGCGGTTATTGCGGCGAGGCCGTAAAGCCTATTGCCCTGAACATGGTGGGGCAACTGGCACGGCACGATGAGACAGCCAAACTCAGTGTATCCGCTATGGGCGGCATCACGACCTGGAGAGATGCTGCAGAATACCTGTCATTGGGGGCAACAACCCTGCAGGTATGCACAGCGGTGATGCTGAATGGATTTAAGATCATTGATGAGCTGGTAGACGGACTCTCAAGATGGATGGATCAGAAAGGTTACCGGACACTGTCTGAATTTCGTGGGGCAGCGGTTGCCAGCCTGACTGACTGGAACAAACTGGATCTGACCTATAAAAGTGTTGCTCACATTGACCAGAGCCATTGTATCCAGTGTGGCCGTTGTTTTGCCGCTTGTGAAGATACTGAACATCAGGCTATAGCCTTTCAAACATCTGATGATGGAAAAGACCGGACGTTTGAAGTCATTACGGGGGAGTGTGTGGGTTGCAATCTATGTCAGATCACCTGTCCAGTTGAGGGGTGTATCACGATGATTAATCCTCCCGGGTCCAATCCAGAACTATAAATTGGCAAAGATCACTCAACTAGCCTGGGTGGTGTTTTTCAAGGTAGTTGTCCCGATGACCAAGTTTTAGGCTGCTATTTTGATACAGTCAGCAGCCCCTGATTCCCGTTCCGGGTTTAACGCAACAGAACCAACTGGTTCCCAGTTCCTGCACTTGCCAGACCAACGCAACGGATTTTTCTCACGTGCTTTCTTGTACACCCGTTTTCGCTGCTCCAGTATCGCTTTGTCACATCCATCATGACGCTGTTCTGGTGTCACAAAGCGAATAGAGCTATGGCGGTGCTCTTGGTTGTAAAACCTGACAAACGACAGCATCCAATTTCTGCTTTCTTCCAGTGTCAGAAAACCTTGGGACGGCCATTGCGGACAATACTTCAATGTCTTAAATACGGACTCTGCAAAAGCGTTATCATTACTCACTCTTGGTCGGCTATGCGACGGTATGATGCCAAGGTCTGCCAGTTTTGATTGGAATGTATGCGACGTCATTGGTGCTCCGTTGTCAGAGTGCAGAACCATCGGCTTGTTAACACATCGCTCAGCGACTACAGCCCTGTTAATCAAGCTACTAGCCAGTTCCCCTGACTCTTTGTCGTGTACTTCCCACGCAACAATTTTACGGCTGTATATATCCAGGATGAGGTATAGATACCAAAACTGACCGCGCACCTTCGACGGAAAGTAGCTAATGTCCCAACACCACACTTGGTTAGGGCCAGAAGCTACATACGTGGTCGGCTTACTGCTTTTTGATCGCCTCTTTGATCGTCCTCTATGATGATGCTGGTCATGTTTTTTTAGTACCCGGTAGAAGCTCGATTCTGAAGCAATATATTCACCCTTATCTGCCAGCATCGGCACAATTTGCGAGGGTGGCAAGCTGGCATTTTCTGGCTTATTGCATACTGTCAGAATACGCTGCTCCTCCTCTTCTGTCAGCTTATTAGACGGTGATAATCGTAAGGCTCCAGGCCGTTTGTCAGGAATTACCTGGCCCGTGTTGTCACGCCACCGATTCAATCTCTTTAAAGACACCAGTAGTTGTTCTGCAGCCTTCCAGCGGGGCGCCCCGTTTGCTGTGGCCTCATCAAACCATGTCAGCAATTTCAGGCGTTCATCAAGGGGAGTCAGTTGTCCTCGTTGTCTATCCCGTAGAAGGCATCGAGCTTTTTTGACAGCACCAAAAGAGCAGCAGTTTCGGCTAATGCCTTATCTTTACGGCGAAGCTCGCTCTCAAGTTTCAGAATACGCTTTCGATCCTGTTGAGCTTGTTTTTTCTCTTGTCTGGCCTATTGTCCAGACTGATCTGCACCAGAAATACAGGCTTGCTTCCACTCGTGCACCTGTTACGGGTAAAGCCCTTTTTTACGGCAATACTCGCTCAGCTCTGCTTCAGAAAGTGCGGCAGTTTCAACGACTACGGCAAAGCGGGCTTCAGCAGACCACTGCTCTGAATTATGTTCATTCCCTGGCACGGGCAACCCTTTATCTCTTAACTGTCTGCGCCAATTGTACAGGGTCTGCTCGCTAATGCCTTCTTCTTTGGCAACGTCAGGAACAGAGCGATTGAGGGGTGGTAAAAGCTTTTTCAATACAGCGGCTTTACGTTCTTCAGAATAACTAGGCACTATAACCTGTCTACCGCCCACTGTTTTATTAGTTGGTTAATTTGTAACCCGGACAACAATCCTGACACAGTGGGATGCCAAGAATAAATAAATTTTGAGAATGGACTATTTATGTGGCCTAGTATCACAAAAATCAAACCAAAAAATTTTAATAAATCTACCCACAGTAGTCCATTATCACTTTCCATGTAACATACCTAAATATTTCTTTATTATATATTTACACAAAATCCAATTGTGGATAACTTTTAGAGTTAGTGGATTTGCAATCTTGTTTTTAATCTTTATCCTATTGTATTCTTTTAAAACCTCTAGCTCTCTATTATTTCCAATACCATCATCTCTCCACTTTGCAACAATAACATCTTTCAACACTATTCTGGGAAAGCTTTTATATGCACGAAGTAAGTGTTCATAGTCCATACAAAAAGTATTATCTAAATCAAACAGACCATATTTTTCAAACAACGACCTATGAGTGAATAAACCTTGATGTGGTAGCGGCATTCTGAACAACAAACTAGATTTTTTAAATTTTCTCATATTTTTTGACAAATAAAGTACCCCCCCCCTCCTTGTCTATTCTTTTTATTCTTGCAGAAACAAGCATGACCTTTTGGCAATCCACTCCATTCATAACCTCAGCAATAGCATTATTGCTGCAAAAACCATCACCGTCACCTTGAAAATTCAAAAAATCACCTGATGACTGCAAAACCCCTTTATTAAATGCATCAGATATACCTTTATCTTTCTCACTAATCCAATATTTAATATTTCTTTCATATTTTTTAATTATGTCTACCGTTCCATCAGTTGAGCCACCATCAATAATAATATATTCAATATTTTTATAAGTTTGGTTAATAACACTAAGTATGGTCTCTTCAATATGTCGTTCACCGTTAAATACTGCTGTAATTATTGAAACAGTCGGCTCATCAATTTTAAACATTACAAAACTAGCCTTTTATTCGATTTAAACTCTCGACAAAATCGTAAAACCACCTGCTTAGCAAGCTCTTCAGAAAGATAGCCTGCGCCCATAACGGCTTTTTTTATTTTCTCTTCAGACCTGCTTTGGAGGTTATCGTATTATTCAACAGATTGACTGCAATATCACTAAAGTCTGCGAAAATTACTGCTCCGACATTTATTCGGTAACGCAGGTAAAAATCATGGAAGCCTGGATTTTTCGAAATCTAAAAGCAATAGCGTTTGCTAACCTAAGAGCTATTTGCTAATAAAGAGAAAAATGACTAATGTTTTTGAAGCCTTAAGTGGGCTTGTTTTGAAGATTTTATAACCATTAAATCGTAGGCCATATATGCCGCTGAATCTCTGTGATAGCAGAGGCTTTCTAGATTTTACCCTGCCCTTGCCTTTATCGTAAGATCCTCTTGTTGTTTTCCATCAACTGCAATGATCTCAGCATTGGTTGCATGGTGGTAGGCTTGCACCCTCTCAATAAAGCATTTCTGGAATTGCTTTTAGCCTGAAAATTGTATGATGTGAAGGAATTCAGTATTCAAATTCACCATATCTTTTTAACCAATCCAATTTTTCATTGCCAAAGTTTTCAATTACTTCCCAGCCTCACAACACGAAATGATCGCACAGATGGTTAAGAGCAGAATATCAGCGAGTTTATGATCCACTTTCCATTGCTGACTCGCATCATATATGCCAGTTAGCTTACTCATGAAATAAAATGTATTCATTTCGAGAGCATACAAATCTTCTTATATAAGACAGTGAATGCTTATTTTACTCTACAGCTAGATGACCTTATAGCCATTGAGTCTACTGGATTCAGGGCTTTTCATAATTTTACCCTACCAGCAATCCAAGACTGTATTCGATCGCAGGATCGTTATTATGCCACATAGAGAGTTACCTTTGTTTTTGTTTAATGGTGATACTTCAAACTTAAGCGACTAACTCTCAAATTTAAAGAGGTGGTTTCACATCAGGTAGTGACTAATAAAAACTAATGGATATAAAATTTGATTCATTTACAAAATATGATACAAATCTTTATAAGAATCCGCTATTACTTTTTGACTGCGCTTTTCTTTGCTATGACAAACAATCTGATCTCTTTCAGCGGTTTTCTTTAGTCCATTTAATATCGATTGGGCTAGGTGCTGATAATCCAAAATCCTACATTTTTGACCTAACAATGGTGATGTTAATAAGTCAGGTATTCCACCTATATCAAACGCAACACAAGGAGTACCGCAAGCAAGAGCTTCGACCAGTGTATTTGGCAAATTATCCTGTAGTGAAGGAGCTATAAACAGATCTGCTGCGTTATACAAAAGACAGAGACTAATATCATCATGCAATCTTCCCATATAGTGTGTAATCAGGCCTAACTCTTGTTCAGTTGTTCCCTCACTTGCACCAAAAATAAGCAACTCAATATTTTCGGCCTCTCCCAGTTTTTTTAGCTTCTGTAATGCTGGTACTAGTAAATGGTAACCTTTTCGAGGATCAGATGTGCTCGACATTGCACCGAACAATAAATACTTCTTACTCTGAGATAGACCAAGCGTTTCTCTCGCCAAGTTTCGAGATAACGGTTTATAAACTGAATGATCAATACAATTATTAATAACCTTGACAGATTGATCAGCAAATAGAGTACTCCTTTGAACACAATCAGCTAACCAACTACTTGGTGCTACAATATGAAAACGTTTGTTAGACCAAGTTTTCTTTTTTCGCTGAAAAATCCATCGATCTAAATCTATCCCGCTATGCTCAGAATGACGCGACTCACGACTGTAACCTGCAGAATAACGTTCAGATGAAAGGTCATCATCATAATGTTCACAACCACTAAAAGACCACATATCATGTAATGTCCATACAATGGGCTGCTTCAGTGAAGCTATCTCACCTATTGATAACATTTCATTACCAACCCAATGCAAGTTCACTATATCTGGTGAAAGCTTATTTATAATGCGGGGCAAACCAGATGGAAAAAGATTCAACGAATGATGAATTGGGTTACCCGTTTTCTGAGCCTTTAGTATCCTTCTAGCAATTGTCGCAGCAGCTTTAACCCTTAATTTCTTTCGTAAACTCACAGTATGCACATAAGGGTCATCAGAACACTTATTAATAACAAGCATATGACTGTTCAGACCCACACTTCGCTGTGCCTGATGCAGCCTATAGGCTGCACGGGCAGCACCACCCTCCAAGTCGCTATAGCAGAGGTGCAGGATTTTCATAACGCCACTTCCTTCAGCTTCTCTCGCAATTTTGGCTCGAATAACAAGTCTTCTTTATCAATTGGATCTATTGAAGGTGCATCAAGTGCTAATTCGAGTGCATGAACTAAATCTTCCGATTTTAATTCAGTCATAGATAACGTGTGAACGTCAAACCGTTTTGCTAGAGAATGAACCTTTCCTTTACCGAGTGTATAGTCAAGAGCGATTGAATTGACGCCAAGCCCCAAGCCAAAAACTAAAGAATGAAAACGCATTGCCAAAAGAGCATCAGCCTTTCTGAATTCTTCACAATAGGCGATTGGCTCCATTTCTCTACCTAAAAGCGAGTAATCAATAGCTTCTGCTAATAGATTTTTATTTCTAAAAAGACGACGATAGAACCAACGATCATCAGAACCGAAGTGATTTGTACACATTGGCAAGGGCTTTATTATTATGTCAGGCTGACTTAATTTGAGATGGACTAAAGCATCTACAACAACCTTTTCATAGTTATCTCTTATCCATAGTGCTTCTTTTTCAGGAATATGTCGTGCATACCCTTGATAAGGAAAGTCACGCAACCCAAGCAACAATACCTTATTTTCATCATGTTTTTTTTTCTTAGGAAAATTACCATTAAACTGGGACAACCAGGTGAATGCAGGATCTTCGGCAATAGTATCATTCGCTGTTTCTATGCCTAGTTGCTTCGCATAAGCAAGCGATCTTGAATCACGATATACTCGTATATCTGCTAGTCGCAGTATTGAGGCTACGCTATTATTATGCCAACCACTTCCCAAGGGACCTACACCACAGCCAGCCACAATTGTGCATACTTTATGTGATTTGGCACGTTCGAAAATTGCCTGCATCGGTGCTAACGAATCAAGTGCCATTAATGGCCCGCCACCAAACACAACGTAATTCATCTGCTTAACTAGCCCTACACCCTCTTCAGGCGTAACAATTTCAACATTACGTAGTTCTTTCATTTGCCATCGGGTCATTTCAGTGACATAAGGATTTAGAGCAACTATTGTAAACTTTGATGGTCCACCTAATACTCTAATAAAGGTATTAATCACACCACCTAATATTCCCTTATCCCCAAGCGTTTCTGTGCCATACCAACCACATATTAGAATCTTCTTATTTGTTTCTCTCGGTATATCAATAGTTTCAGGCTGTGTACGAAAATATTCTATCTGTTTTAGAAATCTATGACGATTACGAATATTGTTTAAAAAGGTAAACCCTGGGAGCTTACGAACATTTTCTTTCAGTGTAAATTTCTCATCCAAACGTTCTAACAAAATTCGTCTATAGAACACAGGCTTTGGTAATCCAGTATAATCATGGTGACAATTATCACATTCGTTTTTGATTATATCTTTTAAGTGTTTGCTATTACCGAAATATGCCTGCATTGGGTCACCTTCAGCAATATTATCCATAAGAGGCTTACTCTTTACAGCACAATATGCTAACTCACCTTTAGCTGTTATAGTAGCCCCCCTATGTTTCCAGTCACACCCCGCTGCACGCGGTTTATTGTAAAGAATTTGATCAATCAATGAGCGATAAAAAAATATCTGCATTGGATTAGTTTCATAATTTTTAACCACTCCCTCCAGAAATTCAACCAGCTCGTACTTCTCTTCAAAAGTTAGGGCATAAGGGTCAAGAAGATTTTCAGTATATAATCGTTGATGTGGTATTCCTTGCCTGAATTTAATATAAAATCCTTCATGAATGCAGAATTCTAATAAATCAGGTAGTTCAAAAACATTCTCTCGGACGACTGTACACCCAACACTTACACTATCTACAGACCTAAACCCAGAAAGGAAAGAAAGTACTTTTTTTGCGTTTTCAAAGTTACCTCTTCTTCCGCGAACAGCATCATGAACATCTCCAAAACCATCTAAAGATACCATTACATCAAAATTCTTATCGAATGACTTAACGAGTTTACCCAGATTTTCGAGCTGCTCTATAACTTGTTTATGTTTAAAAGCATTCGTTATTATAGAGACGTACTGTAACTTCGGAAGTTTTTCTAGAGCAATCTCTACAAGCTGGATTAGATCTTTTCTAAGGGTAGGCTCACCACCATTGAACCCAATGGCCTCTACATTACTGAACAAGTCACTTTCAAATCCTTTCCTAAGCTCGTCAGAAGTAATATCTCTGCTTTGTTTATTTTCCCAAATACGACACATCTGACACCGAGAATTACAAATATCAATAACTGGAAACTGAATTACTCTAGGCTTTTTAAGTGCTAAGTTACTCTCAAATAATGAATTATAAAAATGATTGTACACTGATTTAATATTCATTATCTCTCTAATCCCCAAGTAGACAAAAATCTACCCAACTTGTTTACACCCTTAACTAACAAGCTTCTTTGATCAGCAACTCTAGGTGAATCAAATATTCTTTCCAAACTTTCGCCACAAGCCCCTTTAACAACAATCGGTGTTCCTCTTGGCGTGTAAATCTCATCAAAGTTTTGAAATGAAGCACGAAAAACTAAACGTTTATCACTAGTACTCATTTCATCACTACCATGCACAAGAAGTTGATTAAAAACCAAAACATCACCAGGATCTAATTCGACGTACATTACTTCATCAAGTTCAAGTTGACTTAAGTCTATCCTATCGTGATGTGTTTCACCCTCAACTCTATACCATGGAAGAAATCCCAAATTATGACTACCAGGGAATACCTTTAATGCACCAGTGCTCTTTTTTACTGGGTCGATTGCGCACCACGCTATATACTTAATCGGTTCTTCAGGCCTAGATACAAAGTCTTGATGCCATGGCACGCCGTTTTTTTTTCCTTTTGGTTTGTAAACAAGACTGTTTTCATACATAAAAATATTATCACCTAGTGCAGTAGTCAAAGCATCAAGGATCTTCTCGTTACGTACCATATCATTGAAAAGTGGATATCTCTGAACCAAATCGTATAGTACACCTTGATCTGCCCTATGCTTTAAATAATACTTCTCAAATGGGTCAGCATAATTCTTTTCAGCATATGAGATGATGGACTCCAAAAAAAATCGTCTTTCTGAAAGAAACTCTTCCGTAAATACATTACGTATTACTACAAACCCATACTTTTCAAATCCAAACTCCATTTCCCCTCCTTCTATCTATGGTTATAGATGAGACTAACCGCATAATTAAAACTTAAGTTCAGACTTAACATAGACCCAAAATCTACTATCAAAAATATAACGAAATGAAAGTAATTTTTCTTTACCCAAACACCTAAGCTCTTTAACAAAAACATCAAACAGCAAGAAAGAAGAAAGAAAACTGAGCACTATAGATATTGCAGCACCGCTGGCACCAAATCTAGGTATTAAAACCATATTTGATACAAAATTAACTATTAAGCCAAAAATATTCCTATACAAATTAAGTTTTAATTTTTTCTCTACAACCAGCCAAGAACCTGAAACCAGCCCCATTGATAAAAAGACGGACGCCCACACATGAATAATAAGAACAGTTGAACTTTGGCTGTATAAATCACCATATACTATATCTATCAACCATCCTCCAAAAAGAGTTACAAAAAAGGAAACAGCTAGAGAAATAATTATGACAACGCCGAAAAGATAACTTATCGCTTTCATATAATCTTCATTAGATATTTCTCTGAGTTCAACCAACTTTGGAAAAGTTGTAGCAACAATTGCAACAGGTACAAAATACCAAGCCTCACTTATCCTAAGGGCTGCAGAATAAATTCCAACTTCAGACTCCGATGCCATATAGAAGAGCATCAATTGCCCTTGCTTCATGAAAAGAATCGAAGAAAACCCAGCAATTATTTCAGGCCAAGATTCACTTAAAAGCTCTTTCGCCTTTCTAACTCTAAAAAAGTCAATACTTATTAAAGAGGTTTCATTTTCTCTTGCACAAAACCTCATAAAAAAAACAGCAATTAAAAAATACTCTAACAAAGTTACCGAGAGCAACCATGTAATACTAAGCCCAATATAAACCATAATGACTTTTGAAATAGCAGATAAAAAGAAAGCTATCGCTCTCAAAACACTTACTATACGAAATGAGCCAACCCCTTGCTCATAAAAATCCAAGACATCAAAAGCATTAAGTAAAACGCATAAAAAAGCAATAATAGAAAGTAGCGCCGACTGTTCAACAAAAAAATAAGATAACGCTACACAAACTAGTAAAATTATAATAGAAGCTGAGAATCGTAGAATAAAAGCAGTAGAAATAATTTCAGCCTTCCCTAAAAAACTATTAACTTTGGCCACTTCCCTGACAATGATTCTATTAAAACCAAGGGACGCTATTATCACGAAAACAGCAATAATTGCCAAGTAATAGTTTAAGACTCCAAAACCTTCTGGCTTTAAATGCCGAGCTACTAAAGCACTCACAAACACTGACAAAATGAGTCTAAATAATTTTTCCGAAATCACCCAAAGCGTATTCTTAACCACCATAATAAGAACTAATAAATTCCCTAATCAAAAAATGAAACGTAGTTTCTCAATAATTACTGCATGGCAAGAGGCGGCAAGATGATGAAAATCATTCCCTCCCACGATACTTTTTATCGGGTTTTCTGCCTGCTGAACCTAGAAGTATTCGAAGAATGCTTTACACGCAGGGTATCGGATACGTTGATTTAGCACGGCAAAATCATGAAAGTGCCTGCCCAGCAAGGACTTCAGCCAGATAGCGTG
>NZ_JAHHPQ010000664.1:0-1877 GCF_024606245.1 Endozoicomonas sp. SESOKO2 | reverse complement strand
AAGCTAAGCTGCAACGCTGTAGCGGGTGAAATTATCGTCGAATGCTCCCGAATGAAATCACTTCCAGCCCAGCAGGATGCCTTTGAAAAACTAATCATTGCGTTAAATGGTTCGTGTAATCTGGATCTGGAATTGGAGCAGGTAGTCATTTTTGAAGGAGATCAGTGGGACTTTAACCTGCTTGCACAACGCCTTAATCGTGATATTGAGACAGAAGCCGATAGATTCGCTTTTCAACATTGTCTTTTCTCAATGTTTTATGATCATAGTTTGTACATTACTTCCAATTGCCACATTTCTCTGGCCTGCGACCAGCTATTAAGAAAACACCAACGACAGTTTATTGAACATTGTCGACGGTTGGGTGAATCAGAGGACGATCTTCGGGAAGTATTCATGAGTGACGAGATCGCTGAGGACACCCGCAGAGAACTTTTACAGCATCTTTTATTGATAGATCCGGAACATGCTATTCCATTGTTTGTGCCAGTGTATCCCCATCTGGAAGGTCAATACTATGTTATCAAACCATCCTGCAATGCCAGACTGGAGTTTGATGTCCCTCCGGATCAGTCACTTCCGGATGATAAAGAAAAGGTCAGGAATATCCTGCTTCAGAATGGGCTGTTGTATGCCAGCGAAAGGGTTCGAAATGATAAGGACGTTGTATTACCCACTATTGAAGTCTATCCAGATGACCTGAAATATGTGAGTGCAGAACTGAAGGATGATAAAAAAGTCGTCATGGCCGCAGTTACTCAGGATGGTAGCCAGCTGGAATTTGCCAGCCCAAAGCTTCAGGACAATAGAGAGGTCGTCATGGCCGCCGTCACTCAGGATGGTATTAACCTGGTTTATGCCAGCCCAAAACTACAGGATGCTAAAGAGGTCGTCATGGCCGCTCTTGCAACCTATTCAGAAGCTCTGCGTTATGCCGGCGAAAATGTACGCGGCGATAAAGAAGTTATTCAAAGCGCAATGGCTGTTGATATTGATTGTTTATGTTATGCCAATGAAACGTTATTGAATGATCGAGAGTATATGCTGGACTTAATTGAACAGAACCCCTGCACCTTCAATTTTGTTGCTTCTGATCTTGAAAATGATGAAGCTTTTATCGAGGCAGCAAGAGAAAGAAACCAGGAAGTACTTAAATACGTCTGGTAATCTGCGAATAAGGTCTTATCTATTCTGACAGTGCAAACAAACCGTGTTGCCAGCTTATTGCCGTTCTTTCTACGTTCTTTCTATTGCGTTCTTCTGGCTGACCGGTGAACTTTATAAAAATATCATGGTCAAAAGTAAACTAATTTATTTGTGCGCTAGCGATTAAATCATGGATGAAGGTTAACATGAGGAGGGATACCATGATGTTACCTGCTTGTTTTAATAAACCTGCTCATCAAACTCTGGCAACTCAGCCAGTTCAGAAGACCGGGACTGACAGTTCAGACAAAGGATACCTGAGTGATCGTAATAACAGTGACGTTACGATCTGCCAAACGGAACTCACCAAGCGCACCTGCCATTTATCTGTTTCAGGTCAGGCTGCTGGCTATTCAGCCCACGTCCGGAAAGAATTGGGGGGCAAGGGAATGTTTTTGCAGCGCATGCAGTCAATAGGACTGCGTGTCCCATCGTTCCAATGTGTTACAGCCCGAATCATCAACGCTCTTGAACAACTTCCCCTGGATACCCATTGTTTACCGCGCTATCTCCCCGGGATTGTCACTGTGCCGGGGTCAGAGAGCAGCCTGACCAACATCCGGGAACACCTGAATACCTTGCCACCTTCAGAGCACAGCAAAAAGGATGAATGGCTGGCGGGCCTGGCGCAATTTGTTGCCAGTAGTGACTTTTACGAACAGGTTAAAGAC
>NZ_JAHHPQ010000663.1:0-4782 GCF_024606245.1 Endozoicomonas sp. SESOKO2 | reverse complement strand
TAGCCTTGATCAGCTCTGATTCAGACACGCCAACGGCATTGGCATAAGGTGTCAGAGTATCCTGAACATTAGTCAGGAATGCTACGGTCTTGCGGCCGTTTTCAAAGGCGACATCGTCAAGAACGTAGTTGGCGATGACCACAGCTGCATACTCTTTCATGCCGGCAACAGACGCCTTCATACCCGCCGGGCCAGTGGTGGTCACAGTCACAGGTGCAAAGGCACTCTGCATGAATTCCTCAGCACTCTTTTCGGACAGCCCATGGACAACGCCTCTGAAGTGGATTAACTTGATGCCACGTCTGTAGCCAAGGAGGTGTTCAAATTCTTCTACTGGCTCATAACCATCGACACTTCTGACGGCCTTTATGTAGTTCTCAAGTTCAACCTTGCTGATCAGACCTTCACGCAGCAGAGTGATGATCTTGTGACCACTGGCAGAATGGGCAGCGAAGTATTCCGAAAAGCTTTTCAGCTCCTTTGGTTCACACTCGACGAAATGAATGGCTGTTTTGCCCATGCCGCGAATTTCATCGTCGTATTGTTGAGCCCCGTTTTGCAGCTCGCGCCTGGCCCTGACCACAAGCTCATGGACTTTTTTAGGGACATTGAGAGGCTGATCTTTTCCAGGGTTGAGAGGGGGCGGGAAGGTCGTTTTCAGACTTTTGAAAACTTCCACAATCCGACTGGCCTGATCAAGCGTCAGCCCGTCTCCGATCGATGCAATCAGGCGAAGCGGTTGAAGTTCATCGGCAAAACCTAAAGCCGGAAAGTAGGGTATTAGCCCACCGCGTTTTTCCGCTAATTCTGCCAGACCCATTGCGGCTTCCAGAGCTTGTTTCTTGAGAGAGTGCTGCTGCATGAAGTCATGGATATCGGTCAGGACTTTTATCTGCCTGGGTGTGAATTGGGAGGGAGCGACATCATTTTCGACGGCTTCCTCTGCTGCCTTCAAGACTTCCCTTATTCTCTCAATGTTTGCTTTCCTGGGTTCAAGCTCATCTTCCAGACGGGCCTGCTCCTGAATCAGTTGCCGGATCTCACCGCCGGTACCATCATG
Organism: Endozoicomonas sp. SESOKO2; assembly: GCF_024606245.1. Lineage (NCBI taxonomy): Bacteria > Pseudomonadati > Pseudomonadota > Gammaproteobacteria > Oceanospirillales > Endozoicomonadaceae > Endozoicomonas > Endozoicomonas sp. SESOKO2. The sequence goes on along the minus strand of NZ_JAHHPQ010000663.1, from coordinate 3,722 downwards.
ACCACCCAGTTGTACCTGTCTGTTTCTCAGGATATCAAGTCGTCGTCTAAAGGTGTCAGAAGTGTCTGGTTTAAGGTCCACGGCTTCTTCAGTGGTACCAAGAAACGCTACATTGTAATTCGTCAGAGCATCTTCTGCTTTTGATACAGCTTCACATTTCTGCTTCAGGATTAAACTCAGCTCAACCATTTCGTGCTTATGTAGGGTTTTAGCCTCCTCATCGATGCCTCCAAAATCAATAATCTTCTGTTGTTTACGATCCAGATTCTCTTGTGCATCCCTCTGTTCAGACATTGCATTGATCACGTCCATAAATTTCTTGTGGTGCTCACGCAGGAATTCTGTGATCTGAGTGTACTTTTTTCTGGCTAAAGGCAGTTCACCCAATGCTTCCTCAAGGGTACCGGTTTCGTCCGGACCATGATTTTTTTTATGGCTTGTAACTGAAAAAAAGTAATCATTTTTTTGCAGTGAACTGAGGTCATCTTCTTTTATATGGATATCCAGATCTGCTCTGGCTCCGGGTGTCTCAATGATTTCATCTCTTTTTTCTGTACTGTGTTCCCGCAGGAAATGTCTGATGTCCTCTAATCGCTCTTCAGACGTTTGTTCGTCACCTGCAGCCAGACCAAAGTCGGTCTGAAATTGTTTCATTAGCCGATTGAGAGTTGCGTCGTCTTGATCCGGGAGGTGTTGGAGATCACTGCGTTTTCCCGCAAATAATACGTGTTTGCCACTAATCGTCTTAAGTTCACGGTAAACCTCTTTCAGTCCGTTTTCAGCATTTTCCAATGCTCGTCTGGCATTGGCTAGCTCACGATCAAGAACGTATCGGGGTCTGGGGCCCAGACGAGTCAATTGCCTGTCAAGCTCATTCTCAATGGCTGCAATGCGCTCATTAACGTCAGGCTGACCTGTATTGATAACTAAATCGTCCAGCTGCAGGAGTTTTTTTTCAATCAAACTGTTCTGGTCGTTGATAATGGCATCTTCTCTATAATCCTCAATGTTGAGTTGATGAGCCACTGCATTGTTCCAGGATCTTCTGGCAGCTTCATCGTCATAAGCTGTATTTGATTCTTCGATTAATTCCAGAACTCTGGCTCTCAGGATATCCTTCTGATCAGACAGGTTGTCATCCTGCTCAAGTGCTACATTCAGGTCTTTGGCCAGTTTGACAGTGAAAGCTCTGCCGCTTTCTCTGGCAGCAACGTTTTCATCAGGGTTGATGCTTAGCTCGTCCTCAACAGCTCTAAGCAGAATTGTCTGTTGTTCCCTGGCGTGCTTGTCCAGGTAGGCATCTTCGACTTTATAGATAAGAGTCTCACGAATCTTGTTGTATTTGAGATCTTTCTTGTTCAGAGCTTTGCTGTCTTCTTTCCAGAGGGTTTGATCTATCTGATCCAGCAATTGCTCTGAGACATCATGATCGGCAAGTAGGGTATGAACCCGGGCAAGTCTTGCTGCATTGTCATCCCATTCGTCGAATTTGATGTTAAGAATCTTTTCTACGGCTTCGAGCACAGCGGACTGTTGTTCTCTGGCTTGCATGTCCGGGTCAGAGCCTTCGACTTTATCGTGAAGGTTTGCAAGAAGCATAATGAGTTTGTGTTCCTTCTCGTCCTGAGTTTTGCTTTCATATTGCCAGCGGATGTTATCGATTCGATTCAGTACCGCATCCAGTATCTTTTCTGAGAGAGGATTGCGGTTAAGTGTTATAAAAACTCTGGTGAGTCTTGTTGTTTTGTCATCCTCTTCATTGACTCTGATGTCAAGTACTACTTCTACGTCATCGAGTATGTCCAGAGCCTCGTTCTCTGCCAGCTGTCTGGCATCTCTGATGTATTCCTGCATGTTTTCAGAAATGCCCCGGCGACGGAGATACACGTCGTCGTTTTCATCAAGGTCATGCATCTTAAGGGCTTTTTCTACGGCACTCAGCGTCTCAAGGACCTCGGGCATGGGTTTGGGGTTGCTTTGTGTTCTGATGTCTTGCCGTTCTTGTTTCGAATCTGCAAGGCTGTCGAACCTGTTATGAATCTGTGCAAGTTCATCCACACAATACTGTGCTTGTCCTGATATTTTCTGCTTTTTCTGACCACTTGGAATGACTGATACTATTGTTCGTTCTGTTAATGTTCGTTCTGTTAATTCCTTTTGATCGTTGAGTTTGGCCTCTGTTGCCCTTAGCGCTTGCAACTCATTTTCCATCTCAATGAGCTGTCCGGCAAATCTGCCAGTGACTTTGGAAGCAAAGCCTTCCTCTTCACTAAAAGGATCGTCAAAATAATCGTTAGAAAATACGCTGATATCGGACCTGATTATTTCATGAATATTCTGAATGAAATCCCGGTTAGTCAGAAGATTTCCAAGTACGGGTTTGAAGCTGAAACGTTTTACAAGTTGGATATGCATCCAGGTCGGCGTGATGAATGACGAAACGAATCTGACGTGTGGCATTGTGAATTTAAATTCGTCTGCTCCATCCGAAGCAGCACAGGTCAATGTCTGCTGGAGATATTCATAGTATGCAAACGTCACCAGTTTGCCATGGTATAAAAGCGACGTATGTTCACTTTTGACAATTCCATTATTGTGCTCTGCAGCTAACTCTTCGAGCTGTGCCATCTGCCTGCTTCGAATGATGTACTGGTAGCTTTTGACCCTGTCTTTTTTAACCTGTATTGTTTCCCGGGGGCGAGGGCTGTTGTAGAACTCTTCCATCCAGACGTCATAGATACCTTCAATAAAAGCGATATCGGTCGGATTCTGCTTCTGACCGCGGAAAACAATAATCTCCCCCGGAGTCTCAGTCACTTCCAGTTTTGGAAAACCTGCAGGCACAGGGTATGCCTGCGTGTCATCCTCAACGTATACGACATAGCCGACGGGCTTATGGCAGGACAACAGTTTATTCAGAGTTTCCTGTTGTAGATCTTCACCCAGAAGATGAACCCGGGCGTAGGCAGAGGTGGCTGCTGCTAAAAGCACCTCATCATTGACAAAGAGCGATTGACCCAGACGTTGCAGTTCAGGAGGCTGATCGCCTGCTGCGATAAGACGCATGAAGGTGCGCCCATTCACTTCAACTTTGTCTACTTCAATAGTGGCAAGGGCAACATAGTGATCAACTTCGCCAAGACTTCCTGCTCTTTCATTCGCACCCTTCAGCACTCCGACCAGAAGTTCAGGGTTGGCAACTTTCGTAAACGGTTCTAATGGTTGGATATCATCTGATTGAGCACGAACAGCCGCAATTGAGCTCTGATCGGTCATTCCTTTTCTGACTTCAATGACCAGTTTCGTTTCTGCAAGATCATGGGTGAACTTGAAGATTTCCTCATTACCGACCTTGAGAACTTTGGTGTATTTCTGAGCAATTTCATTATCGTCTGTTGCAAATAGATCAACACTGGAAACGCCACCCTCGATGCCGGAAAGAACGTCTGTGAAGGCTTCAGAAGGAACGTCATAGCCCGCTCTGACTTCAGTCTGGTCCGGGTAGGTGGTGGTAAAGGATCCGGGTATTGGCTGCTGGTCATCACCTGAAGTTGGCTTAACTATAACCTCACTCCGGGTAAACTCCTTATGTCCATTGTCCCGAATATCGAAAGATTTTATCTGCAGCCTGCGATCGGCCAGTGCCTGTGTGACAATGATGGAAGAGCTGATGGCAATGGCTACGGCAAGGCTTAATGCATTGGGACGAAATTTTCTCATTC
>NZ_JAHHPQ010000662.1:0-5055 GCF_024606245.1 Endozoicomonas sp. SESOKO2 | reverse complement strand
GAGGTTTGTAGCTGGAGTAGTACCAGGTGACAGCCTGTACCAGAAAGGCTGAAGGCTTGATCCAGTAATCATTCAGCTGCCGCTCAATCGCTGCGGCGTGAGCCCGCATCAATGTGTCATGGATAACCTTGATCAGGTCTGATTCTGAGATGCCGGCAGTATTGGCATAAGGTGTCAGCGTGTCCTGAATATTGGTCAGGAATGCTGCTGTCTTGCGGCCATTTTCAAAGGCGATATCGTCAAGAACGTAGTTGGCGATGACGGCAGATGCGTACTCTTTCATGCCGGCGACAGACTCTTTCATACCTGCTGGGCCAGTCGCGGTCACAGTCACAGGAGTAAAGGCATTCTCCATGAATTCTTCAGCACCCTTATCGGATAGCATATCGACAACGGCACTGAAGTGAATCACATTGACGCCGTATCTGTAGCCAAGAAAGTGTTCAAATTCATCCACTGTCTGATATCCGGCGACGCCTCTGATAGCCTTAATATAGTTCTGAAGTTCAACCTTGCTGATCAGACCTTCACGTAGCAGAGCGATGATCTTGTTACCACTGGCATAACGGGCAGCTAAGTATTCGGAGAAGCTGTTTAGGTTCCCCGGCTCATAATCGACGTAGTGAATGGCTGTTTTGCCCATGCCGAGAATTTCGTCGTCGTATTGTTTAGCTCCGCTTTGCAACTCATCCCTGGCCCTGTACATCAGCTGCTGGATGTTTCTCAGCACATTCGAAGGCTGATTTTCTACAGATTCGAAAGCGGGGGCCGGGAAGGTCGTCTTCAGACTCTTGAAGACTGTCACAATCCGATTGGCCTGATCAAACGTCAGAGTGTCTCCGACCAATGCCCGCAGGTGGACCGGTGCAAATTCTTCGTCAAAATCGAAAGTCGTAAAGTTGGGTATGTCCTCACCACTTTCTACGGCTAATTCTGCCAGACCTATTGCGGCTTCCAGGGCTTGTTTCTTGAGAGAGTGCTGCTGCGTGAATGTGTGGATGGCGTCCAGAACTTTTGCCTGCCTCGGCGTGCACTGAAAGGGACCGTCATCATTTTTGACGGCTTCCTCGGCAGCTATAAGGACATCCTTCATTCTCTCAATGTCTGCTTTCCTGACTTCAATCTCACCTTCCAGACGGCACTCTTCCTGAATCAGTTGCCGGATCTTGCTAGCATCATGACCGCCCGGTTGTGCCTGTTTGTTTCTCAGGGCATCAACCTGTTGTGTACTGGTGTCGGCAGGTTCTGGTTTAAGACCCACGGCATTTTCAGTGGTGTCAGGAACGGCTTCCAGATTCTCCTGTGCAACAGCCTCTTCAAGCAGGGCGTGGGCCAGTTGCGTACTTTTCCCGTCGTACTCACGCAGGAATTTTGTGACATGATTGTACTTTTTCCTGGTCAAAGCCAGTTCACCCTCAGCGCCATCATCCGGGACAGCCATGAGGTCGGCAAGACTCTGCCAGATTGCCAATTGTATACGACGAATATCATTCAGTTTTTTATTAGCCGTCTTCTGCTCACTTTCAGCTTCTTGTAGTGCCCGTCTGGCTTCAGCCAGCTCACGATCAAGAGCGAATCGGGGTTTTGGTCCCAGGGGAGCCATTTGCCTGTCAAGCTCATCCTCAATGGCTTTGACACGTCCATTAACATCAAGCTGGCCCGCTTCATAAATTTCAGTACCGAAGCGCAAGAGTTTATGTCTAATTAGACGAATCTGGTCGTCAATAGCGGCATGATCCTCATAGCCCTCAATGTTGAGTTGATGGGCTATTTCATTGTTTCTGTCTCTTTTGACACTTTCATCTTCGTAGGTTCCAAGTACCTCGTACAATAATGCCCAGGCTCTCGATACCAGAATACGCTTCTGCTCAATCAGGCTAACATCCTTTTCAAACTCTACCTGCATATCGTTGGCTAGTTTAGTAGTAAAAGCCTTGCTTTTTTCTATAGCGGCAACGCTTCTACGAGGGTTGATTTCCAGCGCCCATTCTATAGCCGAAAGATAATGTGCCTGTTCATTTTTGACTCGCTCTTCTGATACTTCGACTTCAGATCTAAGGCGCTGATGAATCGTTTCGAGCCTGAAATCCCTTCCTCTCAGATCTTCCCAAGCCGTGCTGTAATCGCTCCAGATGATCTCGTCCATCTCATCCAGGTCGTCAGCTGAGATATCATCGCCATCAAGCCTTTTGTGAATCCTCTCAAGTCTTGCTGCTTTGTCATCACCTTCATTGATGTCGATGTTGAATAATTTTTCTGAGCCTTCCAGTATGATCAGGGCGTTTTTCTCCAGGCGCTCTTTGGCATTTATGATGTACTTCTGCAAGTCTTCAGAAATGATCTGGCGATGAAGATACACGTCGTCCTCATAACTGAGACGGTCGTCCTCCAGAATTCTTTCCACGCTTGTCAGTGTACTGAGTATTTCAGGCCTGGTTTTGGGAGCCAGTGTTCGATCCATTATTTCTTTCAGCCTTTCAAGCTCGAAGAGCGTCATGTTTATTGCCACTTCCACGGCGTCGAGTTCTTCGGGAGTGGTGTTATCATTCAGCTCAACACCAAGAGTAACTGTTAGATCCTCTTCAGTTTTAGATTTAGAGGAGGTGCGAGCATCTCTGCTTCTCTGAACTCTCTGAGGCGGTTGTTCTTGCTGAGCATTGATGGCCTCAAGTTGTTGACGCAGACGTCCTTTTTTATCATTAATCGTATTGATTTTTTGAATCAGGCGTTCATGTTGAACGAAAACATCCGCATTGTTGTCAAAATTCCAAATGTGTAAGCGTGCGGCAATGGTTGCATGATGGGATTTGATTTCAGCTTCTCTTGTAGTATCTGTTCTGAAGCTTCGTTGCTGAGGATGTTGTCGAGCGACCTGAGCTTTCTCCCCGGAGTGTTGTTGAATGGCTTTTTGACGGACTTCCAGATCAGCTTCGTTGACGGGACTCCGACCGATCTGTCCAACGACGGGTAGTTCTTGCCCAACGGGTGAATCCGCATCTTCTTCCGGTTGCTGTTGAGTGGACTGAAAGCGGGCAACCAGATCGTTTTCATTGACCGGAGTTATACCGGGCAGGCCTTCAGGGAAGGCTAGTATTGCTTTGAAGATTTCTCTATCAGGTGGTTTTGCCCCAGGTAATTTGGTCAGTGCAATGATGTTCTCAAGAAGTTTTCTTCCGGGGAGTTCGTCTTGATCTTGGGGTAGCAGGCTATCATCCTGGTTATTAGTAGCAAAATCCCCTGCCATTTGAGCGTTATGAGCGATTTTGGCATCTGTTCTGGCTCCAAGGACTTGTTTTACCTGTGATGGAATCCGATGGACTGCATCCCGTATTTTCTGATTCTGATTCTCCAGATCTTTCAGCTCGACACTTAACAGTGCAAGCGAATTTTCATAGCGTTGCCTGTCTCTCAGTTTTTCCTCATGACTACGAACGGCAATGGCCTTTGTTTCTTCGGCTTGTTCCGTTGCGTAAAGTAATTTTTCGTTTAGCTCGACGAGTTTGGCCTCTTTTACCCGCAACCTCTCCAGATCGTTGTTAAACTCTGACAGCTGTCTGTTCATCATATCGCTCATGACTTTGGAAGCAAACTCTCCGTCTTCCCGGGAAGTGTCGATCTGCAGCTTGTTGATATGGCTGATAACGGGTATCACTTTCTGAATATTCTGAACAAAGTGCGGGTTAATCAGAAGATTTCTAAATACGGGTTTGAAACTGAAGTGTTTTACGAGTTGATTATGCATCCAGATTGGCGTGATGACTGAAGAAACGACTCTGATGTGTTCCAGTGTGAACTCAAATTCATCTGCTCCATGTGGAATAGCACTGGTCAATGCCTGCCGGAGAGATTCATAGAATGCAAGCGCACGCATCGTCAGTTTGTCTTCATTTGAAAGTGTTGTGGGTTGATCTGTGTCAGCAGCGGCGTCGAGCCTCCCAGTAAACTCCTCCAGCATTTCCATCTGCCTGCTTCGAATGATGTACAGGTAGCTTTCGAGCTTGTATTTTTTAACGTGTGTCGTTAATGCCGGGGCAGAGTTACTATTCTTATCTTCTTCCCAGTGCTTATGCAGGCTTTCTACAAAAGCAATATCATGGGGATTCTGCATCTGACCATAGAAAACAATAACCTCTCCCGGAGCTTCCTCTACTTTCAGCATTGGATAACCTGCAGGCACAGGATAAACCTGTTTGTCATCCTTGACATGCACAACATATCCGACGGGTTTACTGTATGCCAATAGTTCATTAAGAGCCTGCTGTTGTATATTCTCTCTGAGGATATGAACCTGGATGTAGGCCGAGGTGGCTGCTGCCAGGAGAGCCTCATCATTGACAAAGAGTGATTGACCCAGACGTTGCAGTTCGGGGGGCTGATCACCCCCTGAGATAAGACGCATGAAGGTACGCCCATTCACTTCAACCTTGTCGACTTCAATGGTAGCCAGGGAAACATAGTGATCACTTTTGCCGAGGTTTCCCGCTCTCTCCTCAGCACCTTCCAGCAGCCAGAACAGTTGAGTGTGGCTGGCAATTTTCGTTAACGGTTCCAATGATTCCATGCCAGCCAACTGAGAGCGAACAGCCTCAACTGAGTCCCGATCAGTCATTCCGCTTCTGACTTCAATGACCAGTTCCTTTTCTTCAAGATTATGGGTAAACCTGAAGACTTCCTCATCACCCACCTTCAGGACTTTAATGTATTTTCGGGCAACGTCATTTTCGTCTGTTTCAAACAGATCAACGCTGGAAACACCCCCGCAGAAATCAGAAAGAATATCTGTAAAACCTTTAGCAGGAATGACATAACCTGCACTGACTTGAGCCTGATAAGAGTAGGTGGTTGTGAAAGATCCGGGTATTGGCTGCTGGTCATCACCTAACGTTGGCCGAACAATGCTCTCACTCCGGGTAAACTCCACAGGTCCATTGTCTGTAATATCGATAGATTTTGTCTGCAACCTGCGATCGGCCAGTGCCTGTGTGACAATGATGGAAGAACTGATGGCAATGGCTACGGCAAGGCTTAATGCATTGGGACGAAATTTTCTCATTC
>NZ_JAHHPQ010000072.1:0-1718 GCF_024606245.1 Endozoicomonas sp. SESOKO2 | reverse complement strand
TTATCCTCAATTTTCTGCCGTCCTCGCTACGGGCGCTATTCTCGGTCAGGCTCCTGAGCGGATCTCCGTGATGAAGCAACCATGATAAGGAAAGTCTGCAAATTGACAAGGGGCAGGCTCTTTAATTGCGGAAATTGTTGACCGGTGAACCGCTCATATTCAGTCCCGGGTCGCCTCCCGCTGCCTGACCGTTTCAGTGGAAGATGTGTCCCAAGTGGAAAAACCACTGCTTCTGTGAATGTAGGAAGTGGAGTGCTCTTGCTGAAGTTCAGTGGTTTCGGCAAAGGTCGCGGTTCTGTCTCTCTTGGCCTCTTCTTCCTGCTCCATTTTTTCGAATCTTTCTTGCGCCATTTTTTGGCGTTCTTTATCTTCTTCTGTCTGGATAAACTCTGCTTGCCTCAAGTAAACGTAGAGACCGGTCAATGATAACTGCGAATAGAGCAGATTCATATCCATGTTAGATAGCGGGCGGTCAATAGCCCCGGCACCGACCAGTACACTGTTCACAGTATCGCTATCGTAGCCTTCCATAATGTCCCTGACCTCCTCCCAGTCCTCTTTGCCGGGTTTCCAGTCCCTGGCTTTCGGATCTTTCCGCCCGGGTTTGTTGAGCGCTTTGCCTAACTTTTTTTGTAACTCCCTCTCCTGCTCAGCATGCTCCGCCATGCTCGCACTCTGGGAATGACGGGCATAATCAATAAGGCCCTTACAAAACCTGCAGATGGCTACGACTCCCGAAATGCCACCTGCCGCAAGCATTGCTGCAGTAAAGAATGCCAATACGACTACTTCTTCCCGGTATTCAGGCTTGTTCGGTTGCTGAGCGGGTGTTGACGGAGTCACAGGCACCGCTTTGTCACCCTTCAGGATCCTGCGAACCTGCCGGTACCACTCAATACCATAATCTTTACTATCGGCTTCCATAAAAAGGGCGGAGAGGTCTTCCTGATGACGACGACGTTGGCTCTCTTTGTGCCAAAGGGTGGAATGGCTGTTAAACAGCTCAGTCAAAAAGGAAAGATAATGAATAAATGCAGGATCTCTGGCAATCTCCGGGTTCTGCTTTTGTTTGTCCACCTTGAAGCCAAGAGAACGAAGCGCCTTGCCACGGAGAAAAAGCTCCTGCATTTCTACCAGAATAAAGCCGAGCTGCCGGGCTAACTGTTCCCGGGATAGCGGGTTGGACGGAAACTCTCTGAAACTGTTCTGCACAGCCTCCTCAATCAGCTCCTCCATGGAGTCCATTCGGTCTTCAGCTATGACCCCCTGAAGCAGCACCGGATGGGTTCGGTACCAGTCAAGAACATCCCGGGATTCCTCCATGACCGGAGCACGGCTGAATGCCTGCAGGAGGTGAAACATGGGGCGGTCCGGGTAACTGTCATCTGTATCATTGTCACCGGTGACTTTGGTAATAGTATGTCGGGTAGCCTGCTGGACAAGCCTGGTAAGAAACTGCTGTCGCACTTCTGCCTCATTGTCTGGAGCAAAGTGAACTGTCGGCCACCAGTCCTGCTCATAGCGGTCATGGATTCGCCGAACTGAAACCATGAGGGCTTTTAGCAACCTCTCATTTTCTTCTGCAAAGACGTAATCAAAATAAAGTCTGTTCAGATTGTTCCGGGCATTTCTGAGAGCCTTCTGTTCGGGTGACTCAACACTCCCCCAACAGGAAGCCACCAACATCAGACTGAAAAGCACAGACCATAAAGCGCGAT
>NZ_JAHHPQ010000071.1:0-1702 GCF_024606245.1 Endozoicomonas sp. SESOKO2 | reverse complement strand
CCTCACCCATTTCCTGACAAATTCGGAAAGCTTAGGACAGTAGACTGGCAGGTGCGGAGTAAAACAATTAATTTACAATGCCAGAACCTTAAAATTCGGAAATGGTTGACTGAAATACATTACTTCAATAATCAATCCCAGTTAGCCTCACGATCCTGAAGTGAAAAAGTAGTCGATGTACCCGAGCTGGTCGAATAACCAATGCCATCATCGCCTTCTGAAGAATCCCAAATGTAGCTGGGAGTGCAGAAGAATAAAGTCTCCCCTTTTTTTTGTTGCTGTATTATTACGGTGTGGCTGGCTGTTCTGGCTCTTTCAGCCGCTTCTTGCTGCTCCCTTTCGTGGCCTATTTTATCTTCTTTTGTCAAGATATATTCTTCTTGTCTCAAGTAGCCGTATAGCTCTGTCAGCGACCACTGCATGTAGAGATTATCCAGATCCATATCACAAGAAAGGGGATTCAGAACCCCGGCATTGATCATTACATTTTTCCAAACCTTTTGATCAAAGCCTTCAATGATTTCTCTGACCTCCTCCCTGTCCCTTCTGGTGGGGTTCCAGTCCCTTCCTTTCGGATCTTTCCGCCAGGGTTTGTTGAGTGCTCTGCCTAACTTCCTTTGCAGCTTATTCTCTTGCAACCATTCCAACCTTCGCGATTTAGTTTGATGCTCAGCGATTATCACACACACCAACAAGGTGATACCTATCGTGGCGATCACAGTGCTCGCCACAAGTTTAAACCAGCGTTCCCAATCATGGTGATCCAGATCCAGATCCAGATAGTGATGCACGACTGGCTTCTGAACGGGCGGTGGCAGAGCAAAAGACACGGGCTTTTCACCATCCAGAATTCTGCGAACCTGCTGGTACCACTCATTACCATAATCTTCACGATCGGCGGCTTTCATAAACAGGGCGGCGAGATCTTCCTGATAGTGACGACGTTTGCTGTCTGTACGCCAAAGAGTGAGATGATTGTTAAAGGCTTCAGTCAGCAGGGAGAGGTAAAGAACAAATGCAGGGTCTCTGGCAATCTCCGGGTTCTGCTTTTGCCTGTCCACCTTGAAGCCAAGAGAACGAAGCGCCTTGCCACGAAGAAAAAGCTCCTGCATTTCTATCAGAATAAAGCCGAGTTGCCGACCTAACTGTTCCGGGGATAACGGGTTGGACGGAAATTCTCTAAAACTGTTCTGCACAGCCTCCGCAATCAGATCCTCCATGGAGTCCATTCGGTCTTCAGCTATGACCCCCTGAAGCAGCAACGGATGGGTTCGGTACCAATCAATAACATCCCGGGCTTCCTCCATGACTGGAGCTCTACTGAATGCCTGCAGGAGGTGAAACATGGGGCGGTCCGGGTAACGGTCATCCGTATCATTGTCACCAGTGACTTTGGCAATAGTATGGCGGGAAGCCTGCTGGATGAGTCTGGTAAGAAACTGCTGTCGAGCTTCTGGCTGATAGTCTGGTGCAGAGTGATCTTCCAGCCACTGGTTCTGCTCATACCGCTCATAGATTCGCCGAACTGAAACCATGAGGGCTTTTAACAGCCCCTCATTTTCTTCTGCAAAGACGTAATCAAAATAGAGCCTGTTCAGATTGTTCCGGGCATGCCTGAGAGCCTTCTGCTCGGGTGACTCAACACTTCCCCAACAGGAAGCCACCAACATCAGACTGAAAAGCACAGACCATAAAGCGCGAT
>NZ_JAHHPQ010000661.1:0-2515 GCF_024606245.1 Endozoicomonas sp. SESOKO2 | reverse complement strand
TTTATAGCCCAAAACACCAAAGGCTCTACCAGGTCACCCTTGATAGTTACCGGTCCCTGGGCAGCTTTGGCAGGGTAGCCGTGATGGCGGAGGGCCTGCTGCTGTCAGGAACACCCGGGGCTGACCGGATCAGCCTGAAAGCCTTTCGACTGAACACTTACTACCATGAGAACCGGGTGGTCTCCCGCCGACAGTTTGGGGTCATGGTGGAGGGCCAGGGCGGTTCGGATGTGATTCAAATCAATAAGAGTGACCTGTCGTTTTTTTCCCGGATCATCCTCCATCCCGGCCTTGCTGAAGAACAAACCGACGTTAAAAACCAGGCACAGACCCGCATTGAATTGAAAGTACCGGCCTTCCTTTACCAGGCCGGTCGCCGGGGTCAGAACCTGGTCCTGTCTCACCGCTTTGAGGGAGGCAACGCCGGGATCGTGATCCAGGGGGTCTGGCCTAAACAGCACGACCGGTTCCCGCAACCAACGACCCTGGTGTTCAATGACCTTCAGCTGACCTTATCCGATCTGGCAGCAAGGGTGATGCGCTCTGGCCAGGGGGTGGTATTTCCATTAACGGCAGGGAACCGGAAGAACCGCCTTCGATTCATCCACGCCAACGCCAGCAACCCCCTGTACATCCGGCAAGCGCAAAACCGGCCAGTAAAAATCGTCACACACCAGGCTATGGACGGGATTAAACTGACGCTGGAGCCGTTAAACCCCACACACACCAGACGACAAGTGTTTATTACTGGCACAAACCAGTGGGGCTGGGAACCCGGCAGTGTTCAGGTGAGCGGACCGAAACCCGGCAGCCATTACCGTCCATGGCCGTTTATACCCGCCGTGATCAGCTCGTCGGCCATGGGCAACAGGACATTAAGACTCTGGGGCAATGACCGTAACAACATCCTGTACGTGGGCGCCCATGCCCGACAATGGTCCATTCTGGGGCGGGGCGGTAATGACCTGCTGCTGCTGGGGACGTCGGGAAACGCAGCCGCACGCCCCGAGGTACTGGCAAACTGGACACGGAGCGATCGGTGTGACAACCGAAAGCTGGAAGCACCCGGCAACAGCAGCCTGTGGCAAGCCTTCGTCGACTGGACCCGCCCCCTGATCGGTGGTCCTGGCAATGACGTCTATGACCTGCGGGCGTGCAGGCCAGCCCGGACAGTAGACGATTATGGCAAGCATTATATCCTCCTGTCGTCCGGGTCGAAAGCGGATTTACGACGACTGACGGGTGATAACAGCACCGCACTGTTCTTTACTGACCTGACTGCGAAACAGGTAGGGTTTAACCAGTGTGACCCGCAGGAGCAGAGCAGCGGCGGCAACCTCACACTCAGCAACGGCTCCCTGCCCCTGAGGAGCCGGAGCGTCAGGATCATCAATACCGACACTAACCAGACCCTGGCACTGATCAAACCGGACGTGCTGGCCAGCCTGCACTTTAAAGGCGGACAAGTCAGCCTGAGCCCCACAGCTTTGATCAACAGCAACGATAGTGCATTGGCCGAGAGTGACAGTGCCGATGGAAACCACGAAGCCCTGAGCTTTCTGAACAGGATCATTCGCAGAGGGCAACGGCTGGTACATTACCTGAGCAGCCTGGCCCGAGGCGGGAAAGACGACGCTGACACGGATACAGCGAAGAGTAAGCAGCAAGGGGTGGTAAGCCTGAACGACACAGAGCTGAACCAACACTACCAGCGTCTGGTACAGGACATCAGTGCCCTGTCAGGCCATCGAACTGGTGAGAGTCCGTCGTTTATGCCATCGGCAACCCAGAGAGTGATACAGAACCTGACGAATCCACAACCTTTGACGACGATGGGTCAGGGCTGATTCCATAAGGAATCTGACGGAACTCCATACTACACTGTCTGTTACGTTTATTGCACATTTAAAGCCCTCTGATCACGCCGGTGAAAGGGCAAGTATCGCAATCCCCCGGGAAACCATGTAGGTCAATCTATCAGGTGTTATCATGCGAGACTTCCGTGTACCCAAGAATATGCATGTCAGCATTGTCGATCCCATTGAAGGTTGGGAGTTTGGTTGTCTGACAATATGGGCCAAGGTGAACCCGGACTACGTACTCCATGTATGGGCTCCCGAACGTTTGGCATACAAAAAAATACTATATTCGCTGCTGATGTCCGAGATAAACAAAAATGCTATTGAGAAAGATTCTCCAGATGATGATATAGCGAAGTTGAAAGATCGCACCTGGAAAATAATTGATGATTTTATGGGTAAAAGCCCAAACGTAGAACAATTGAATATAATGAGTTCCAGTTTTTCAGATAATGTAAAGCAGTCGTTTGCCATACAATGGGATAAAACCAGTGAATTGTTAAATAAAATTGAAACATCCATTGTCGATGCTGTCGTTCATAGAGACGAGATTGATTTCAAACCAATAGAGATTCAATATATTAAATCTGACTCTTATACACATCTCCGAGCCCACGAGACATGCGCAGATCGCGTAGGCCGTCTTCGGCTTGAAA
>NZ_JAHHPQ010000660.1:0-6702 GCF_024606245.1 Endozoicomonas sp. SESOKO2 | reverse complement strand
GTCATTCTCCCATGCAGAAAGTATTCCTTACTCTTACACTCTGGGTGCCCTCTACAAATGGCATCAGAATATTGACAGGAAAGCCAGGAGGACCTCAGCACCTGCCTCCTCTACAGCTGTGAAAGCAGCAATGGCTGGTCATGAGATTGAGAGGTTCGACCCTGATAAAGATAAGAAAATCCACGGCGAACTTTAATATCAGAAATCAGTGAATGCCCACTCAGTAGCAATACCCATCGAAAAGCAACCAGTATAAAGGAATACATAGTGATTGCTTTCAGGTCAGGCTATCAAATAAACCCTGTTTTCAGGCATGCATGAATGTATTCCCGCCCTGAAAAAACCACTCAATTTTACTGGCATTGGACTTTGTCATTACGAACTAAATTCGCTCAATTGCTTACCGAATTTGCCACTGTGAACTAAATTCACTCAACAACTTACCGGAACAGCCATGAGAAACTGGAAGTTGCCTGCTTATCTGGTGTGGTGATCACTTTTCACGGTAATAAAATACTCAGCTCTGAGGTAGTAGAATGACATATGTTCGCCCCAACGCAATCAGCCTTGCCGTGGCCGTTTCCATCATTTCTTCCATCACTGGTACACAGGCACTGGCCGAACGCAGGCTGCAGACAAAATCCATGATTATATTGGACAATGGACATACGGAGTTTACCCAGAGTGAGGTCGTGGTTCAGCCAACTTTAGGTGATGACCAGCAGCCAATACCCAAATCCTTTACTACCACCTACCCTGATCAGGCTGAAGCAAGGACTGTCCATGACATATCTTCTGAAGGCTTCACAGACGTTCTTTCTGGTATCGACGGTGGCGTTTCCACTGTTGATCTGTTTGAGACAGACGACAATGACGTTGCTCAAAAATACACCAAAGTCGTCAAGGTCGGTAATGAGGGGGTCTTCAGATTCACCCATAACCTTGCAGAAGAAGAGCTGATCATTGAAGTCAGAAATGGAATGACCGATCAGGATTCAATTGAGGCTGTTCTTGCACACTTGGATGGCACCCAACCATTTGAACCGTTAACGAGAGTCGTCAGCCCCAAAAAGCTGGTCGGAGTATTGAAAGGAGCCAATGATAGAGCAGGCAACCTTGGCAAAGTCGATCACTATGTAGCCCTTGCCACCATTAAAGTAGACAAAGTTGAAGTGAATGGGCGCACCTTTATGCGTCTTGTCGCTGTCGGCGATCAGCCGCCTGAACTGCAGCGTCTGGGTCAATCGCTCTTTGTCAATGATGAAGCGCTTTTAGCAGCAGCGACTACTGCCTACACCCAGGTTCACGTTCTGGAAAAAGATTTACAACAGAAAGTCCTGAATGATTTGTTGTCATACCAGAAACCCGTCGGATATGTCGTCCACTTCGAGGATGAGACACAGGTTTATCCTGTGCCTGCGGGTTACCCAAAACTGGAAGTGTCTGAGGCTTCGGGGGAGATTATTGTTTTCCGTGGTCAGAAGCAGAACCTGGCCGACACCGCTTTTGCCAGAAGCTTCCGTAACCTCTGGGACATAGACCCTGATAACCCCAGCTCTCCGGTATCAGTGAAGGTAAAAAAAGATAGGATCAAAAACTTACAATACATCATTCGAAGCTCGCAGATGGCACTGCTGGAAGATTTATTTGAGATGTACGATGCCAGAGCTTACGAAGATCAATCGACTAAGCTTTCACTGAAAAAAGAACAGGCGACGATTGAGCTTGCATACTGGGCATCTCTCGAGCAGGCATTGATCAGTGCTACTCCAGATCAAGCAGATGAATTTGTATTCACACCAGATCATGTCAACATCGCTGCTTCGGTCATCACACCAACCTGGATGCGTGCTCAAATCGAACGACACTTCAGCTTGAGACGCGAAATTAGCAAACTCCTGAATAATCAGCTGTTTCTCCACAATATTAAGGAAGTGGTACCTCTTGTCAGCATTACCAATGAAGCCCAGATCGATATTCTTGGAGATAACACAGAGTTTGCTTCCAAAGTCACGAGCGACATGGCCAGAAAGCTGATTGAGCTGGAAAGCTCGCTGGAAATGCTGCAGGCAAGTGAAAGCGAACGAGAAAGTGAACTCATCCGGTTTAGAAGCCATATAGAGCTCACAACGGAGAAATCCACTACCAGTAAACAGGAATTATTCAAAGCACTTCGAAGCAAGCAAAGAATTGAGAATGAGCTCGCACGGCTTAGAGGAGAGAGGGGAGAACTGCGTAGCCTGTTACTGGAACTTCAGCGGGATGTCGAACGAATTCCCAAGCTGGAGAAAAAAATTCGAATTTTCAAATCATTTGCCACAAAAACTTTCAATACTCAAACGGCAGCAAAGCCCGATATTGATGATTGGGATGATACCCAGCCACCGGAAGAACAAGCCAGACTCACCGGAAAAAAAACTCTGGCGACCAACCCATTGGTTGCCGCAACAGGAGAGCCTGTTAAAGAGGCTGCAAAAACAAAACAGGCGGATATTGGCGGCAAGCGCGGTTTTATTTTGGACAATGGAAACGACCTGACTAACCTTCAGTTCATTCAACAGCAGCTGGAACAAGACGCTGAACTCTCCGATGAGGAAGATCTGGAACAACTAATTCTTAATGCCAGAACCGATGCCACAAAAGCTCGCAACGCTCAAATGGCAGCAGAGCTTGGCATTGATAACTGGGAGGATGCCCAGCCATTAGCAAAACAAGCCAGACTCATCAGCCAGAAAATTATTGAAATCCGACGACCAGTTACCGCAACATCGGTTACCGCAACATCGGTTATCGCAACATCAGTCATCGCAACATCGGTCATCGCAACACCGTTGGCCACAACAGCGGTTGCCAGGACGTCGGTCGCCGCAACACCGGTTGCGACAATATCAGATACCGCGACGGTTACCGCAGCAAACGCTGCAACAGAAAAACCTCGGGAAGAAGCAGTCAAAGAACAACTGGCAGCCATTGAAAGCGAGCACGATATTACTCCAGACAATGAAAACGGTCTGGATTCGGGTCATCGATCCATTCAACAGCACCTGCAACAAAAGGCAGAACCAGCCGATTGGATAGCCCAGAATAATCCGGCTAACATTGACGTTCAGCTGAGTCTCGTCCCGGATGAAGAAAAAAACCTGGAAGTCCGTTACCAAGCCATTCAGGAGCCAGCAAAACAGCAGGCAGTTCAGATCGTTCAAGAACATCTTCGGCTACAGAGCATTAGAAAAGATGCTGAAAAAGAAGATGAAATCAAAGCCCTCTATAAAACCATTGCCGCACATTTAAACATTCCGGATTATGATAGTAATGCTGATGATGATGATATTGAAGCTCAACATGATCGCCTGATTCAGAAACTTAAGGCAATGTACACTAAACATGAAATCATGCGTAACAGACTTAAGACCCTGCTCGGTCAAAAGGATTTAGAGGACTCCTTCACCCACGTCAGAAAAGCCACTCTGAAAAAGATTCTTGGTAATGAGCTGGCTAAAGACAGCAATCTGGAAGACCGCTTTATCCTGGAAAGAACGGTATATCTCAAGCTCTTTAAACTTGCGAAGCTGGAAAAAGAACTGGAAGACATCAGAACACCAGGCCACCCCAAAGTCATGCCTGAAGTCCTTGAGACACTCACTGCCGTAGAAAACGCCCTTGATATGCATTGCCTTGATCAAAACGACGACGTCTATCTCCGTCGCCAGGACATTTCCAGAGAGGTGCAGGTGTACATCAGAGACGCCAGACAGCTGGCTGAGAAAGAGGCCCTGAGCATACTGGGGGTCGCAGAAGAAATACTCGGCGTCATAGCCTATGAAGAGGACGACAAAATATCAAGACTCACCAGGATTTCCGGCATACTCAATAGCCATGCTATCCCGGATGAGAAACTGGATGAGATACGGGATGAGATAGATATCATCCTTTGGGCATTTGAAAGCAAAACCCTGAACGTGAAGAACCTGACACTCATCAGGCTTCTTGCCCACCTTCGCTATAAACTCGAAGACCCTGCCCCGGATAAGCAAGCCAGGGTGCGACAGACCGATCGGCTGGAAACCATAGAAAAAATACTCAACATTAAATTCAACGAAGAGGATGACCAGGCAGCAAGACTTCCCCTGATTCTCACACTGCTTGAAGGTGATGATGTTCCGAAAGATACGCTGGAGCAGATAGATCAGACCCTCTGGAAAGAAGACAGCACAGCGCTCGACGAGAGTGTTCTCAAACTCAGGAGGCTTCATGCGACTCTTGCCTATAAAGTCGAAGATTTGCATCTGGAAAAGCAAGCCAGTGAAAGACAGGCACGTTTACTTGCAGCCGTAGAGGACAAGCTCAAGATCTACCCTTCTGAACACATTGCTGCTAAAGACAAGGTCAAGGCTCTCACCGCTAAACTGGCCAAAGATCTGCATGTAGCACTTGAAGTAGATGACAACCTGCCTGATGGGAAGGATGCTTTAAAAGCCAAAATTCAGACGTTAATAGTGGGCATGGCCAATGACGATGAAGCTGTCAGAAGAGCCAGAAACAATAAAGTAGCTCACCAGCTCAACATTAAGGACTATAAAGATGATGCCGCTATCGACGACCAGAACAGCCTGATTGAAGCGAAACTCAATGAGCTGTTCGGAGAAATTTTCAATGCGAGTCAGTCTGACGTTAATGAGCGAATCGCAACCATTGAAAATAGACTGGACGGGCTAATGGCTCGCCTGGGACCTAAACCCCGGTACGCTCTTGATCGAGAAGTAGCCAGAGCCAGGAAAGCTGTGGGAGAAGCTGAAAATGAGCTGCAGGCTCTTTACCGCAAGCTGGGGGCTATTCTTCATGTACGTGTGGTATCTAATTCTCCTGCCACCTTCCCTCTCACGGATGAAGAAAAGGCAATTATTAATCAGAGAATGAAACAAATTCAGACCGGTTTAGGTCTGGTTGCAGTTGATGAGCAAACCTCGGAAGAGCGAGTAGACGACATCAGACATTTCCTGCAGGGAGACGGTTCAGGGAGACGAGCAGAAGTTGTTCTGAAACTGAGAGCTGTCACATCAGATCTGGACATCTCTGTTGAGAGTAACCCTGATGCATCAGAAGAAGAGAATTATTTTAATGCCATTAAAGCCTCCGTAGCCACTCCCGGTCGGGATAAATTCGAGGTAGTCGTTGAAACAGTTGGTGAACTGCCTGAGATCATGAAAAAGTACGCTCAGATCGCAAAATTCATGCGTGAGCGCGACCATAAACTGAAGGAAGTGATCCTCGCACGAGCAGAAGAAAGTGATGCAAGACACAATCTGGACAGTAAAAATCAGGAGATTGACGAGCTTAAGGGCGTCGATCAGGAAGCCAAAGCTCTGCTTGAAGACGAGATAGCCGCGCTGGAGTCAGTCCTGAAACAGAAAAGTGCGGCTATACCGTTAGCACAAAAAGCTCTGGCGGATCATGAAGAAAATCTTAAAGACATTGAAGATGAACTGGGTCTTAAACAAGATTATAGTGCCAATTATGAAGACCGGATCGACGCCCTGAAAAACAAACAAGTAAAGCTGGGCGGATATGACGGTACTGGCGGGAAGATCCTGCAACTGACCCTGCAGCAGGAGCGCCTGAAAAAGGAAGTAGAACTCAAGACGGCGACTATAGAGAACATGAAGCAAGCCCTGGAAGCGGCACAGGAAGCTGTCGAAAATGAGGGTGGCCCCTTCCAGTACACGCCGAAACAGGCAAAAATACTAACCGAGTTGCACGCTTATATGCAGACGCACTCTCTCAAGAAACAAGCTCTGTCAGCCGCAATGGCTCTTGCAGAATCGGCAGAAAAAAGCGGTAAGCTAATACTACCATACCTTCCGACTTTCGATTTTGATGATGAATTGGCACCGATTCGCCTGCAGGCAATGGTTGGAGACCATCTGACGTTTGATCAGGCCAGACGTATTGCGGAAGTCTTCAAAAACCTGAAGGCGACCTTTAGGTCTGAGTCTGCAGAAGATCAGCCCACGAATGCCCTGAAAGAAGTCGAATTTCTGGCACACAGGGCCAGGATCGAGCTAAAAACCGGGGCTCAACAATACGAAGACGAAATATACGGCATGGGCGCAGCAGCCATTCACTTTGTCGAGCATGAACCAGAGGACCTGAAAGGCTTCTCAGAATATTTCGCTACTCGTTCTGCCAGTGGTAACAAGATTATCGGTCTGCTGCGTGAAGGTGTGATCAGTAAGGTTGAACTTGAGAACTACATGAAAGCCGTTAGAGGTGTGGATGGTTATCAGACAGTGGATGAATTTGAACACTTCCTTGGCCACAGACACGGCGTCAATTTGCCTCACTTCAAGACCGTTGTCCAGATGCTGTCCGACAAAGGCACTGAGGAATTCATGCAGAGTGCCTTTACGGCTGTCCCCGTGACTGCCACCAGCCCGGCAGGTATGAAAGAGTCTGTTGCCGGCATGAAAGAATACGCAGCTGCTATCATCGCCAACTACATTCTTGACGATATTGCCTTTGAAAACGGCCGCAAGACGGCAGCATTCCTGACCAATGTTCAGGATACCCTGGAACCTTACGCTCATGCTGCTGGAATATTTGAATCAGAGCTGATCCGGGCTATCCATGACACATTGGTGCAGGCTCACGCCGCAGCGGTTGAGCGACAGCTCAATGATTACTGGGTCAAACCTTCAGCCTCTC
>NZ_JAHHPQ010000659.1:0-1328 GCF_024606245.1 Endozoicomonas sp. SESOKO2 | reverse complement strand
TGATTCAGGAAGCTGTGCAGAACAGTTTCAGAGAGTTTCCATCCAATCGACTTTCCCGGGAGCAGCTAGCCCGTCAACTCAGTTTTATTCTTCTGGAAATGCAGGAGCGTTTTCTCCGCGGCAAGGCGCTTCGTTCTCTCAGCTTCAAGGTAGACAAGCAAAAACAGAATCCGCAGATTGCCGGAGATCCGGCATTTCATCTTTACCTTTCCTTATTGACTGAAACGTTTAACCGTCATCCCACCCTCTGGCACACAGGCAGCAGTGAACGTCGCCACTATCAGGAAGACCTCTCCGCCCTGTTTATGAAAGCCGCTGATCGTGAAGATTATGGTAAGGAGTGGTACCAGCAGATTCGCAGAATTCTGGACGGTGAAAAGCCGGTGCCTGTGACTCCACCACCGCCTGCTCAGGAAACGGTCAGGTATCACTACGAGGATGACGACGAATACGAAGGCTGGTTTGAACTCACTACCTTTAGAGTGATGCTTGGGATGGGGGCTATGGTTGGCGTGTTTGCTGCCAGCATAGTTTACCAGGTGATCTCTGAACATGAAGCCGAATCGCAAAGGCAGCAATCCCAGCAGGAGGAGGAGCTGAAAAAGCAGTTAGGCAAAAAACTGAACAAACCAGAGCGAAAAGATCCCAAAGGAAGGGACTGGCAACCCGGTATAGAGGACAAGGAGGAGGTCAAGCGCATTATGGAAGGCTTTCCAGAAAAGGTTTGGAAGAATGTAATGATCCAGGCCGGGCTGATGAGTCCTTTATTCTGTAGAATGGATCTGGATGATATCTTAATGCAGTTGCAGCTGTCAGCGCTCTACAGTCATTTGAGGGAAGCGCGTTATATCTGGACAGAAGAAGATGAAATACAGCACAAAAGACAGCAGGAAGAATTTGCAAAACGTCATAAAAAGGAGCAGGAAGAGGCGGCTAAAAGAGCCAGAACGGTCACTCATACTTCATCAACAACTCACCAACAAGACGACTGGGGGGGCTTATTCTCCTCCGGTTCAAGCTTGACTTATAATTTTTCAAGCAGCGAAGATGGCAGTGGTTCTACCAGCTTTGGTACAGCAACGACTACTGAAGTTCAGGGTCGGGATGCAGGCTGGAATTGAAGTTATTTGTAAGATTTCACGTTTGAGGGCCTTGCAGTGTTCTCATTTGGCTGCCGGGAACGTCAGGGTTAAAAACAGTTCGCAATAATCTATTATAATCTAAATCTATCTAATATAATCTCAAGAATGGATAAGAGATTAGTGAAGATAGCTGAGGCAGCTCGTTTACTTGGTACAGACCCAGTAACACTACGAAAATGGGAAAGT
>NZ_JAHHPQ010000658.1:0-1422 GCF_024606245.1 Endozoicomonas sp. SESOKO2 | reverse complement strand
CGGTCAGCTCACCGTTACTCAAAAACAAAAGACGCCAGGTCACTTGCTTCTTAAGACCGCCCTCGATCTGACTTCGCCCCTTGGGTTGACCACCGGACAGCATATAAATGATGTTGCCAAGATCGCCGGGTTCGACTTGGCCCACTTCATCCAGACACAAGGTCATGTCGTTGTGCATCTGGGCCGTGGCTTCCAGAGCGTTGCCAGTGGAGTGCCATTTACGAATAGAGGTATGGTCTGCGCCTTCCTGCGGGTCGGTGCCATCGCCCCAGACACTGGCGGCTACTTGTAGCAAGGTCGTCTTACCGCCCGAAGTTGCACCATAAAAATGGAATCCCGCCGATTCCCCCCGGCAGAGTTTGAGCAAAGGCCCAGCCAGAGCGGACATCGCCGCAAACATTAACAAGGGATTGCCCTTGCACGGATCAGCCACTCGCTTCTGCCAATCCTGAAGAGTGCCGCCTACCGACAGACAACTGGTGTCCTGCATATGGTTGGTCTGGAAAAACACCGAATCTATTTCATTACCACCAATGATCGACTTGGGCAGAACAAACACCGGCTTCTTTTGCGCATCGAACCAGCCCAGCTTATTAGCGGTCAGTGCTCGTTTTGAACAGTTAACCGCTGAGTCATCCAGATAACGACACACCCATTTTTCCTTACCGGCCACCATGGGCATTCCCTGTTCACGAATGAGCATCCCGAACTTGCCACCGGATTCACTGAGAATCTTCAGGGGAATGAAGGCCGTTTCCAGCTGCCAGTCGTAATCAAAAAACTTGATCACTGCACCCCGGCTGTTAAAAGAATCCTTGGTAATGGCGTGGACCCAGATCGGGCGCAGGGCGATCAGATCCCCGTCGCTCATGCCCACGATCTCGCCTTTATTATTCTTGATCGGGCGAGCGGGCAATCTCAAACCGTCGTTGCTGACATCCCAGCCGCCATCGACGTAGGGCCATGGCTGGCCGGTGCACTCATACAGTGGAATATCTTTCTGCCAGGGGGAAGGTGCTTGTTCGTCTTCTTCCCCCGGTGCGGGAATGGATGACGGCTTTTCAGACGTGGCTATGGTCTGATCCTCATAAGCTTCAATGGGCGGGACGGGTAAACGCTTGTTCAACCAGGAAGATAAACCCGCCGGGCTTTTAACCGTATCGCCATTAGGTCGCTTACAGCCTCCGGGTGGGCAGTGTTCAAAACCTTCCCGCTGAATCACATTACATCCGACGGGAGAATTTCTACGAACATGGTCAATCTTCTGCTGGCATTCAGCATAACTGTACTTGCCATGCTGCTGGCTGCCTTCGTGCAGTTTCTCATCGGCATCGAAACGGGCACCGTTGGACAGCATGGCAAACCATAGCGGTTCAGCGACATCGGGCTGATTCTCAGGCGTCATGGCCCACTGCATAAACT
>NZ_JAHHPQ010000070.1:0-31498 GCF_024606245.1 Endozoicomonas sp. SESOKO2 | reverse complement strand
CTCCCGACATCCTGCTCCCAAAGCAGGCGCGCTACCAGACTGCGCTATACCCCGTCTTTTTTTCGCGACAGGCTCTTAAGACCCCGTCACGGAACGGCGGCTAATCTACCAAAATGATTCGCCTTTGACAAAAGTATTTGCCACAAAATTCAGCCGACTAAAAAAAGAACACCCTTCAACTTGCTCAAGAACGTCTTTTGTAGTGTAAGGTGTTTTTTCCGCTGATGGTTACTTTCTTAGCCAAGCCGGGAAGATTCCTGCTTAATGATAGCCATTGAAGAAGTCATTAACACCAACCCCTCCTTGCTGAGTTGGCGGCATTAACAACACCATTCACCGCTCCTCCCCGAAGGCCCCTGTCCGACTAAATCATCGTGATCAACTTTCTCGCAATTTACGACAGTCTTTTAAAGTATCGGAAATCATGAAAGCCAGTTCCAGCGCCTGATCGGCATTCAGTCTTGGATCACAGTGAGTATGATAGCGATTACCCAGAGAATCTTCAGTCACTGCACGGGAGCCACCAATGCACTCTGTAACCTTCTGACCGGTCATTTCAAAGTGAACACCGCCAGCATAGGTGCCTTCTGCCTGGTGAACCGCAAAGAACTGTTTCACTTCACGCAGAATTCGGCTGACCTCACGTGTCTTGTAACCGTTAGAAGCCTTGAATGTATTGCCGTGCATGGGATCACAGCTCCACAACACCTGGCGCCCTTCTCGCTCGACAGCTCGAATCAGCTCTGGCAGATGCTTTTCAACATTATCAGCACCCATACGCACAATCACATTCAGACGACCGGCTTCGTTATCCGGGTTGATCAGATCAATCAGGCGAATCAGATCTTCCGGAGGCATGGTTGGACCCGCTTTCAGACCAATTGGATTGCTGATACCCCGAACGAATTCAACGTGACCACCTTCAACCTGCCGAGTCCTGTCACCTACCCAGAGCATATGTGCCGAGCAGTCATACCAGTTGCCGGAGAGGCTGTCCTGACGGGTCATGGCCTGCTCATAAGGCAGCAACAGAGCCTCATGGGAGGTATAAAAATCAGTCTCACTGATCACTCTGGAATGCTCGGAAGAAATACCACAGGCCTTCATAAAATCAAGCGCTTCATCAATTCGATCGGCCAGATGACTGTATTGCTCAGACTGTGGGCTGCTGGCGACAAAATCCAGATTCCAGGCATGAACCTGTTCCAGGGATGCGAGCCCCCCCTGGGCAAAAGCCCTGAGCAGGTTCAGAGTCGATGATGCCTGATGATAGGCATCAAGCATTCTCTGAGGATCTGGAATCCTGGACTCGGCTGTGGCCTCCATACCATTAATGATGTCGCCGCGATAAATCGGCAGCTCAATACCCTCTATGACTTCGGTACCTGACGAGCGGGGCTTGGCAAACTGGCCAGCCATTCGGCCTACCTTGATGACTGGACAGCTGGCGCCAAATGTCAGCACAACAGCCATCTGCATCAAGACCTTGAAGGTATCCCGAATATTATCTGCCGAGAACTCCAGAAAGCTCTCAGCACAGTCACCACCTTGCAAGAGAAATGCTTTGCCCTGAGTAGCAGTTGCCAGCTTCTGGCGCAAAGCCCTTACCTCACCGGCAAAGACCAGTGGCGGCATGCGGTGCAACTGCTGTTCCACCTGTTGAAGGTGATCTTGATCGGGGTATACCGGCAGCTGGATGACAGGCATTTCTCTCCAGCTATCAACTTGCCATTGTTTCATTTACTCCTCTCAGGGCGTCGTATTGCCTCATGAACATAACGGGTCATTTTACATGAAAGTAATGGATAAAGCCTAACCTGAGACAACCGGGCAGCTTTTTTTGACTTTGAGTCTCTCAGTAAAAAGCCTTTACACACAATTGAAAAATTTGATATACAATGCACTGGAAATTTAGCCAAGCGCATTAACCAAGATGAATTCTATGCTATCCGTGACCAAAACCATGATGAAACGTGGCATTATTATGTGCTGCGGGGCCTGTCGTGGATAGCTGAAAAGCAGAGAACGCAGCCCCCGCACCAAGAGAAGGTCCGGGGGCTTTTTTTTTGCCCTTGCGGAATAAAGCATCACGGGAAAAGAAGGAGAATACAGTGAGCGTGCTTAAACTCAGACTGGTCACCACAGGTAGCCTGGACAATCTTGAAAAAGTACTGAATTCCAGTGCAGAAGACGGTCTGAAGATCAGCAATTTTTCTGCTGAACTGGTTCCAGAGAGAGGCCACTACGAAGTAAAAATGTCTGTCACAGGCTTTACCAGTCAGAATCAGGTCGTCAGTAAGCTGGCCATGGAAAAAGATATTCGCGAGCTGACTCCGCTGCGCTGATGATCCGGAATCCTGTCAGTTTATATTTTCCCGGAGCCAGTTTGCGGCAGATGTTTCCTGCAGTCATTGCGGACAGCAGGAAACGCCGGTTCACAATCAGAGTTGACCGATCACATACTTGAGACCGCCAACAACGGCTGTGACCTGAGCATCATTGCACTCTTCGTCTGTCACTTTTGGGCTATCCGGATAAACTTCCGTCGTCGTACCAAACTTACAGTCTGTCAAACCACCACACAGGCCCAGCTTTTTCATTGGATAGTGGATCACACCTTCCTGAGTCACCGGGGAACCAATAATATTGCCCTGAGCATCTGCGGGTGCTATGTGCGTCACCTGCCTGACAGAATCAATCACAGCCTTTTGGAATTCGGGAACAGGGTTTTCAGTATCGCCAACCGTATAGAAACCATCAGGTATTCCTCCTTCCAGATAGTCTTCACCATCCCGTGCTGCCAGAGCTGGACGAAATTCTGTTTCATCGGTATCTGTAGTTTCATGCAGATCGATGTGAATCAATACCTCCTGCTCCAAACCCGCCACCAGCTTCATCAAGTTGGCAGACTCTTCCGCCGGACTGTCTTTATAAAAGGAACGGTTAGGATCAATGGCGTTGGGATTCCAGCGATTGATGGTTTCATAACCCCATGGGCTGATACAAGGCGCCACCAGGATATTGAAGTGATCTACAAAATTCAGAGCCTCGGCTTCCAAAAACTTTAACGCACCGTGGACTCCGCTGGTTTCATATCCGTGGACTCCACCGGTCACCAGAGCAACGGGCTTGCTGGAGTCCCAGTTTCGGCTCTTGATGGCATAGAGGGGAAAACGTTCAACATCGTAGGACAGGGCACCATACTGCTCAACATCGTAGTGCTCTTTCAAAGCCATGATTTTGGGCACAACTTCCTTCTGGTATTCACGTTTAATAGTGGCTTGTTCATACCAGGTTTTACGCTCTTCCTCTCCCCACTTTTGACCAGGAGTACCAATCGGGAATCTATAACTGCTGCCCATTTCTCTGCCCTTAGCGCATTCGATGAAAAGTGCACAGTATACAGAGTTCAGTCATTAGTCGCTTGTGGCGGGAACATCCTGCCCCGGAGGCTTTCAACCGGATTGCACATAGCTTCAATTCAAACCAGTTGCTATGGGCCTGCTTTCATCGGTAATCCACTCACTCCATGAACCCGGATACAGTTTGGCACCCGACAAACCGGCGTATTCCATAGCGAGAAGGTTATGACAGGCAGTAACACCGGAGCCGCAGTAGAACACAGGGTCAAGCCCATCCACCATCAGATTACCCAACTGTTTTTGCAACTGCTCTGCAGAAAGAAAAGAACCTGAATCATCCATATTTGAAGTGAATGGATAACAGATAGCCCCGGGTATATGACCTGCTTTAGTGTCAAGAGGCTCTACCTCTCCGGCAAAACGCTCAGGAGCGCGGGCATCTATCAAACGAAAAGCCGGATTTTGCAATTGTTCCATAACTTCATTGGCAGAGACCGTCATGCTGTGATTAACGTTAGCCGTAAAGTCAGAGAGGGTAACGACAGGTGTTTCAGTCGTCACAGGATAGCAGCCAGCAGTCCAACTCTTGAAGCCACCATACAAAACCTGAACAGATTTCACACCAACCCAATGCAATTGCCACCACGCTCGGGCAGCCATAGTATAATCAGCCTCATCATAAACAACGACATGGGTTGTTTTGCTGATACCCAGATTTCTCAATCGTTCAACAAACACCTCGGGCTCCGGAAGAGGATGCCTGCTGCTTTTCCCGGGAACTACCGCTGCAGAAAGATCTTTCTCCAGATCAATGTATCGGGCACCAGGGATGTGCCCCTGACTGTAGAGAGTCTGCCCCAGTGTGGGATCAAAGAGACTAAAGCGGGCATCAAGGACAACAACTTCAGGGTCAGTGAGCAGGGTTTCCAGAATTTCGGGTTCTATGAAAGGTGACATCTTATAAATCCATCTGAACTCTCAGTAAGAGTCCAATAAGCCATAAGTCAGATACGCAGTCTATTCCAAAAACCTGAATTTAGCTTCGGAGTGAATCTGATTTGTATTTTAACAAAAACATGACTGGAATCATCGGGCCATTATCCCGGAGAATGCTCAAACATTCTGATGAGAATACTTCATGGAGATTTTATAACTGATCACAACAAAGGCAAGGCTGGGCGAGAACCCTGAGATGAGATTCAGGGCAATTACCCGTTTATCCATGGTAGGTTCACATCCGTGTGAATTCGCTGTCCATGCACCTTCAATCTATCAACCCAATGGTGGACAGAATGCAGGAAAAAACCTTCAGGCTTTGTGAGATATTACCCATAAACTTGTAATCAACAAGCCTCAACCGAAATATCTCACTAATCCATTTCATCCAATTCGCTCTGGTCCACCACTTCGTCGTTAATCAGAACCTTCTCAGACAGAATATCACTGATATCCTCTGCTTCATCATCAATAATAATCCGTGTCACATCACCGCTCTGCGAAGGGAAGCCATCGTCTTCTTCAGGCGCCCTGATTTCTACCTCGGGTTCAACGGGAGTCTCAACAAGTATACTGTTAGTAACTTCCTGCTGGGGCTCAGCAACGGGTTGCATCAGGTAA
Organism: Endozoicomonas sp. SESOKO2; assembly: GCF_024606245.1. Taxonomy (NCBI): domain Bacteria; kingdom Pseudomonadati; phylum Pseudomonadota; class Gammaproteobacteria; order Oceanospirillales; family Endozoicomonadaceae; genus Endozoicomonas; species Endozoicomonas sp. SESOKO2. The sequence continues at coordinate 26,519 of NZ_JAHHPQ010000070.1, read as the reverse complement.
AGCAATGCGGCAACAGCCAGAATACCAATGCCAAATACCAGGGCGATCAGATGCTCCTTTCTCATAGCTACTCCGTCAAAAGGTCCGTGTATGATCTCACAATCCGGACTATACACTATCAGACAACAGGACATTGGTCATGCTTCTGTGCCACGGGCTGACAGAATGCTCCGGCTAAAAGATTCTGATAACGACAAGGAGTCATCCCCAATCCTGTTTCAGTCCTGCCAAACTATGATCGCGACTTGCTTTTTCACTGACACCATACCACTATGGATGCAGACCTTTGCTCAATTTATAGCCACAAGAATGAGCCGGAAGTGCTCAATCAGCCACTACGATGGAGGTGGCATTTTTACCGAAGAGGAACCTTTTTCTTTTTCTGCAGTTGAATGAATTGAGCCTTACTGGAAACAGTGTCAAGCCGATAAATAATAACAATCAAAAGTAGCCATGAGTCGGATGTAACGCTCCCTATTCAAGGATGAGGCGCGAGACTCATGACCCTATAAATTATCGAGCCGGAGACAAGATGCCCGTTAATAACTCATTTTTACTCAGCTGTGTGGTGCCGGTTTTCAACGAAAGTCCGGTTATTAGTCAGTTCATGGAAACACTGAAAGAGCAACTGGAAGCCATCACTGAGCGTTTTGAAATTATTGTGGTGGATGATGGCAGCACCGACAAAACAGTTGAACTGGTCGAGCCATTCTGTGATGACCCGAGGATCAAGCTGGTAGAGCTATCAAGAAACTTCGGCAAGGAAACCGCATTAACTGCCGGAATTGATGCCACTTCCGGTGACGCTGTGGTTCTGATCGATGCAGACTTTCAGCACCCTCTGGAAATGATTCCTGTTTTTGTTGATTACTGGCGGCAGGGTTACCAGATGGTTTACGGCGTTCGTCAAGATAGGGAAAACGAATCTTTCCTGAAAAAGAAAGGCGCACAATTTTTTTATCGAATCATGCATTCCAGCACAGGCATTGATGTACCGGCTCACGCAGGCGACTTCCGACTAATGGACAAGGTCGTTGTCGATGCCCTGAAAGCCATGCCAGAACGCAGCCGGTTCATGAAAGGCATCTATGCCTGGGTGGGTTACAAGAGTATAGGCCTACCCTTTCAGGTCAGAAGCCGGCTAGCGGGACAGTCCGGCTGGGGCTACGGCAAACTGACCAGTCTGGCTCTTTCAGGCATTACCGCATTCACTACTCTACCGCTAAGGATTGTAGGTGGGCTCGGACTGATTATTTCATTTATCTCGGTTTTTTATGCATTCTTTATCATCTTTCGAACCCTTGTTCTCGGTGCACCTCTGCCAGGCTGGCCCACGGTTATTGTCGCTATCACCTTTATCGGTGGCATACAGCTTTTGTCTCTCTGGATACTGGGTGAGTATATTGCCGGTATTTTCTGCGAAGTGAAAAAACGCCCAATGTACCTGATACAAAGACAGCTGGGATTCAAAAATCAGAAGGACAGTAATGCGACCGATTAAGTTTATTGTCACCGGTGCTGCGGCTGCAGCTGTTCACCTCTGGGTCCTCTGGCTTCTGGTAGACCTGACTCAATTAGCCCCATTGCTGGCCAACCCTGCCGCTTTCATTCTGGCTTTTGTCGTAAGCTACCTGGGGCATTCACTGTGGACTTTTAATCACAAGCAGCATGTTCATCGCAATGCTCTGGTGAAATTCCTGCTGGTTCAGTTACTCTGCAGCTTTGTACTCAATCAGTCGCTTTATACCCTCCTGTTAACCTACACCGCTTTAAATTATCTGATGGCCAGCTTTATCGTTTTGGCCACAATACCTTTGGTCACTTATACCCTGAGCAAATACTGGGCCTTTAAATGAAAAGAATAACATTGTGCGCAGATGATTATGGGATACACCCCGGGGTATCAGAAGCTATTCTGCAGCTGGCCAGTCAGGGCACAATTCAGGCCACTAGCTGCCTCGTCACTGGCCCTGACTGGGTAAAGCAGGCAAGAAGCCTGACGAACATCCGGGAAAAGGTTGATATTGGCCTGCATCTGAATTTAACAGAAGGAAAAGGCCTCAGTTCCTTTTACAAGGACGGGTTCCCCAGCCTGAATCAGCTATTAATCAGGAGCCATCTTCGCTTGCTGGACAGGACTGCAATGGTGGAAGAAATAACGACGCAATATCAGCATTTTATAGACGCTACCGGCAGAGCCCCGGACTTTGTTGATGGCCATCAGCATATACACCACCTGCCCATGGTGCGTAATGCTCTGTTATCGGTATTAGACGCTCATAAGCCCGCACCTTCTTTCTGGGTGAGAAGCGTTACCCCGGTTATCCGTCACGGTGGAAAACTGAAAAGCTATATTATTGAAGGTTCCGGTAGTAAGAACCTACTCCGTGAATTGATCAATCAGGGCATCAATACCAATACTTCCTTTGCTGGTGTTTATTCACTGAAACCGGAAGTAAACTACGCAACCCTGATGTCATCGTGGCTCTCTGATTCATACGACAGAGGGCTAATCATGTGCCACCCTGGTAAAACCGCGGGACAAAAAAAACTCGATCATCCAAAAGCCAGACAGTTAGAATTTGATTATTTATCGAGCCAACAATTTCCAGACAGCTGTCAACAAACAGGAGTGGATCTGTGCAGAATGAAGCAATGATTGCTGACTCTTCACCCTCATCCGTGGTAATAAAACACCCTTTTCGCTGGCTCAGCCTGATCTGCTTTTTCCAGCTAATTTTCTGGACCCTCGGTCCCTGGATAGTCAGAAACACGCTTCACTCTGACACACTTGAAGGCATTGCCTGGGGGAATCTCTGGCAATGGGGGTATGAAAAACATCCTCCATTGGCAGCCTGGACTGCCGCTCTTTCCTCAAACTTAAGTGACGCCAGCGACTGGCCTGTCTATCTATTTGCCCAGATCAGCGTAGTGATTGCTTTTATTGCTGTCTGGCGTCTTGCAAGAGAATATTTAACCGAGGCAGGCGCACTGCTGGCGGTCTTTCTGTTACAGGGCATTCTCTTTTACAGCAACCGGGTAGAAAGGCTAACACCAGATACGCTTCAGCACCCAATCTGGGCCTTTCTTGTCCTGACTTTTTATTTTGCAGTGACCCGCCAATCTCTGGGTTATTGGCTGCTGACTGGAATCATGTCAGGACTGGCCATCCTGACTAAATATCAGGTCGCTGTATTGTTTGTTCCCTTACTGATTGTTCTTTTAATCACCCGGGAAGGCAACCTCGCTCTTTCCTCCATTGGCCCTTGGTTGGGCGGGATTCTGTCTCTGGCCATCGCCTCCCCCCATCTATATTGGCTATGGGAGCATGAATTTGCGGCAGTAAGCTATCTGGGAGAAAACTACGTTGACAGTGATCGTTACGGAACAGGTTCAAACTGGGATCATCTGATATTTCCTTTGGACTTTATTAAGAACAACCTGGGTAATGTTCTTGTATTTTTCCTTCTAATGATCCCACTTTTCAGAGCCCCCAAGCTTCTTGTCGATTATGATCGCTTCAAAAAAGTATTTCTAATCGCCATAGCTACAGGTCCATTCGCTTTTACACTCTTGTTTGGACTGATAACCGGTGAAAAGCTCGTATCCCGGTGGGCTACCCCCTACTTTGCCTGGCTGCCCCTGCTATTGCTGGCCTGGACTCGTCCATTGATTGATGACCAGCGTTTCAAGAGAGTGGCGTTCTGGTGTTTATTCACTGGGCTATTGTTTGTCTCATTGAGATGCAGCTACTTGCTGTTCAAACCTGTCTTTGATGAGGATTACTGGGATTCGGTGGAATTCACGCCTCTACGGGCCCAGATGCTAAAAGCGGAAGAATTATGGGCATTACATCAGGGAGATCACCCTGAGAACGACCGTTACATGCCTTATCTGGGCGGCCTTCACTACCACGTTGCTGAACTGGTGGCGTATAGCCGCAATCGAAAAACCATTCCATATTTTGGCCTGAACCGGGAAGAAAGTCTCTGGATGAAAGAAGAAGATTTCCGCAATAAAGGCGGGATCATTGTCATAATGGATGGCAAACGGTACTCAGGAGAGGTCAGGCGTCGGCTTGAAAAGAACTACCCTGAGGCTGAATTTTTGGGACGTTTTGCATTTGAGCCTGTGACCAAATTTAAAGTGGATAATAAGCCAAAACTGTTTGTAGAGTATTACCTTTTGAGACCTCAGGAGATCCTCTGAGAAGCTGTCAGAGGGCTTTGAGCAAGCCCATCCACCTTTACTTCACTGCACCTTAACAACCCGACTGGCAGTGCCCTGGGTAAGGATCTTTACCTTATCGCCCGCAGCGAAGTTAACCGCAGGGTCAACCTGTTGAACAACAGAAACATAAGAGCCATCATCCAGCCTCACTGTCAGCTCAACCCCTTGCTTAGAAGTAATTTTCTTCTCGGCCATATTACCCAAAACACCACCGGCAACGGCTCCAGCTACTGCAGCAATGGCGCTTTCACGCTGACCACCAATACTGGAAGCGGCAATACCACCCACCGCTGCACCCGCCACAGTACCAACCTCGCCCTGGGTACCTTCCAGTTTGACCAGTCTGGATTCAGCTACTGTACCAAACCGGACTGTCTGCATTTGACGCGCTTCAGAAGCAGAGTAGGTAGTCCCTGTCTGATCGGTCGTACAACCGGCCAGAGAGAATGAAAGCAGCAAGACGATCCCTGTGTGTTTGATCCTATTATTCATAAATGTGTCTCCCGGTATGTTTGATTTCTGTTTCCCATCCAGCTTAGACCGCGCCATACAGACAAAATTCCTCAGGAGCGCACTATTTTGGAAAGCCCTCTGACTTCTTCACGAATGTCAGGATCACCAACTCTTTCGGTGATCGATTTAACATGTTCTGTTTTATACCCCCGGACACCCACGTTTTGTTCCTGAACTTCCAGATTACCGCTTTCCCGGAGAATCGTCTGGAACAAGGCTCTGTCAGCAGGATCCAAAATAGGCCCAGGCTCAGGTACTTTGCCAGTTTCCGGATTAATTCTGGCCGCCAGAAACTTGATTTCGGCATCCAGCATTCCAGTTCTGTCTTTACCGCTTTTGCAATTGGATATTGGCACAGCCCCCACTTTATGAGTCAACAGGGCTACTCTGCACGCCAGTTTATAGGCATCATGATGATGATGGTAGTGCCGACCTTTTTTATAGATCGACTTAATCTGGGCAGTGAGATCCTCTACTGATCGAGCATCCCTTTTTAACTGATCCAGTTGAGCATTCAGTTCAGAGACTTTTTTTCTATCACCAGCCGCTTCGGCGCCCCTGGCCTGCGCCATGATGGCCTCACCTTTCTTTGAGATATTACTGAGAAATTCACCGGCCATCCCCCCTTGAATGCCCGCTTTATCTGACTTGCCCACCAGCATTTCCATAGCAGGATCGTTCATTTTTTTCTGGAAAGATCGCCCACCTGTTAACAGAGAAGCGCCACCCACCCCACCCCAGTTTACAGGAATGTTAAAGCGTGCCTGTTTGAAATTAAGTTTGATGGTTCGGGTCTGTCCATCAGCCCCCGGAAGTTCTAGTGTAACAGGTTGCTTTGCAGGATCGGTAAAGTGTTTGAAAGCTTCATTCTGAGCTTTTTGGATTTTTCTCTCTTTTCCAGAACCCAGACCGGTAGTGACCAGAGAAGTGGAAGTCGTCATCAGGGTCGGAACTGGCCCTCCTTCTGCTGCTGCCAGAGCTTGTTCAAAAATATCAGGCCGGGTTGCAAGGGCCGAAAGCAGGATTTCCTTGACCCTCGCTTTCCCCCCTTCAGCCCTGAGATCCGGATTCCCTTTGACACCATAGGGATCAGCAATCCCATGCCGTATGCCAGTATAGACATTGCTATTATTAATCGAAAAATCACTGCGATTCAGGCTTGTGGCATGATCTGTATTGGTGGAATCAAGACAGCCGACCCCACGACCTTCATAGTCAATATCATACAGGCGGGATACTTCACCCTTTACAGACTCAGGCACTCTGATTTCAGCCGCAGGCTGCTGCCTGGAAATGAATTCAATACCAGCCTGAGAAAAAGATTTTTCTGTCGTTTTCCAGGAACGATTATTTAACTGGTTGATATAAGCCGCCTCGAAATCGCTGGCCACGGTTTGTTTATCAACCCCTGCTGACACCAGGGCATCCTGCAGCATTTTCGGATAATCTTCGTTGGCCTTGCGCATCTCTTCTTTGCTGACAGGTTCATCGCCTTTTAACTGAACCGTTTGCTGAAGTCGTCCTAACTCATTCAATAGCTGTCGATCAAGATTGGTCAATCGCGCCGCAACCTCTTTATCCCCCTCGCCCCGGGCCGACTGAAGTTTATTATTCAGAACCTCTCTGGCGGTATCAAACTGTAGCTTTTGTAACTTGAAAAACTCTTTGTGGTCATGAGTACTGCCGGGAACAGCCACCTCAGCATCGGACACGGGCATCTGGTAGTGATTTAAAAGGGTCTGGGTATCCCTGCTTTCCTGCAGATGCATCTTGAACACTTCACCAGCAACCTCTCTATCGACATTTCTCAGAGATAATTCGTTGAGGAGTTTATGAGGGAGCTTCCGAAGATCATCCAACATCTCTTTCGTTACGGGTTCATAGTCCTGATGAATCTTTTGCTCATGCTGCTGGATGAACTCTTTCATTGCCAGAATCAGCTCACCACTATCCGTCTGTTGCCGGGCTTCACTGAGCACTTCTTTCGCTACAGAGACGGCCGCACTCTCATACTGATTTCTGGCCTGCTGATAAGCCCTTTGAACCTCAGGCTTGTCACCCTGATCCATTGTCACCTCGTCAAAGACATAGCCCTGCTGTTTGAAAATGCTGTCTGCCTGAGCCGGGGGGCGGGTATTGCCAGACACCCTCCAGGGTTCGGGCTGCCTGACTATGGCAACCTGTCTCTGCTGTATCGGAGCATCACGAGGCGTCCGTTTAGCCAGTCCTGACAACTTTTTCAGAACATTCCTGATGGATTTGACCACTCTGTTCTGACGACGGCTACGCCCGACCTTTTCCGTTTCCCCGACATCTGGCGCTGCTGCGTGAGGGTTCATTGATGTGGGCTGAAGACCCGTTGGGAGCTTGCTGCCATCCATTGCACTGACTCCTTAGTCGAGTATAAATTCCGTCTTCGGTCCTGATTCCCGGAAAAAGACCGTAACCAGTTTCGTTAGAGGGGCTGTCTGATTATACCGGGAACGAATCTGAGACCATTCGCTTCCGGGTTGAAGAGCAAACCTGGAATATGTTTCAGTAACATTAGCAATAAGCCCTTGAAACTCTATATAAAAGAATAGCCAAAGGCGAAGCTCATAACCTGTTAATGCCCGTTAAGACCTTTCATGATGAGATCTGTAATAGTTTGATAAGTAGAATTTCATATTGCCGGATGTTCTAAGCAGGAACAGACTAACCCTTGTTCTTTGAGGTGGTGGTTAACCAGACTCCACACCTTTTGTTGCCGATATTCCTTTTTAGTGGTGATACATCAATGGCACTGGATAATACTGATCTGAACGAATACCGCATCGAGCATGATCTGCTGGGTGAAGCCCCTGTACCCCGGGAGGCTTACTATGGCATCCAGACTCAGCGAGCCCTGGAAAACTTCAACATTTCCGGTGTCACACTGAACCACTTCTCTAACATTCCGAAAGCCCTGGCCATGGTTAAGAAAGCCTGCGCACTGGCCAACCGTGATCTGGGAATGCTGGACGCAGCGAAAGCCGACGCCATCGCGGACGCCTGTGACGAAATTATTGCCGGTAAACTGCATGACCAGTTCACCGTTGACATGATTCAGGGTGGTGCCGGAACCTCCACTAACATGAATGCCAACGAAGTCATTGCCAACCGCGCACTGGAACTAATGGGATATCGTCGTGGTCAATACGAGCACCTGCACCCTAACACACACGTCAACATGGCTCAGTCTACCAATGACGTTTACCCAACGGCCATGCGTCTTTCCATGGTATTGAAGCACAACGAACTGGTTGTAGCCGCCAAGAGTCTGAAGAACGCCTGTGATGTCAAAGCAGAAGAGTTTAAGGACGTTCTGAAAATGGGTCGTACCCAGCTGCAGGATGCCGTGCCTATGACGCTGGGCCAGGAATTCCGTGCTTTTTCAACCACCATTGGTGAAGACATTGACCGTATCAAGGATATGGCCAAGCTGCTGTGCGAAATCAACCTGGGTGGTACTGCTATTGGTACGGGTATCACTGCCGACAACCGTTACGCACCCTTAGCAGTTAAGTACCTGTCTGAGATTTCCGGCCAGAATATGATTCTGGCGGGTGACTTGGTAGAAGCCACCTCTGACATGGGCGCTTTTGTCATTTTCTCCAGCGCCCTGAAGCGAATGGCCGTAAAGCTGTCCAAAATGAGTAATGACCTGCGACTGCTCTCCTCCGGCCCTCTGTGTGGTTTTAATGACATCAACCTGCCTGAAATGCAGCCTGGCTCTTCCATCATGCCAGGCAAGGTTAACCCGGTTATTCCTGAGGCCATGAGCCAGATCGCTTTCCACGTTATTGGCAACGATCTGGTAGTAACCATGGCTTCTGAAGCAGCCCAGCTGCAGCTAAACTACGCTGAGCCGGTACTGGTTTACAAAATTCTGGAATCCATCCAGCAACTCACCAACGGTATGTTCATGCTGTCCGATCGCTGCGTTAAGGGCATCACTGCTAACAAAGATATATGTATGGATTATGTCTACAACTCTGTTGGCCTGGTCACCGCTCTTAACCCCTATCTGGGTTACGAGAACTCCAGCCGTATTGCCAAAACGGCCTTGAAGACCGGTCGTCGTGTAGTAGACCTGGTTAAGGAAGAAGGCTTGCTGACGGATGAGCAACTGGCCGAAATCCTCAAACCAGAAAACATGATTGCGCCACTGGACCTGAGCAGCAAGGTACACTGATCGTTAAAATCAGTCGTCTATATTGACACAAGACACAAGACACAAGACACAAGACAAATGACGCATGAAAAGCCGCACTGCTGCCGGTGCGGTTTATTTATTCTCTGTTCGCTGACCCTCTCTGGGGAATGGGAAGCATCACACCGTTGTATCACACAAAACCTCCCCTTCTGCATACTTACCCATACTTAATGTACATTTACAGTAGATTTACCACTTGGAATGTATATTTTTTTCATTAAGATTGCGTATTCCGTGAGGCGATCAGTAGAAAGCGAAATTATCTAAACCATTCAAACGTAATTACGACTTGGAAATATCGGACATCCAATAATCAAAGCTCAGTATACTGGGTTGAAGTACGCAAGAAGCCGTCCAGCGAAATCCAGGCAGAGCAGCCCACTTAGTGTATGCTGTCAAAGAGGCATCAAACGGTACAGAGATTAGTAGCGTGACGTATTGTTACTCCAAGGCATTGTTAGAAACCTCTGCTACACTGAGATCGAATTCCACAGCCGTTAAGCATGTAACAAAATGAATGATGTGGTTCTACCTTCGCAAATTTTCTCCTGCCTGACGGCGTTTGATTACTAATCCGTTTACGGCAACTTTTATACAGTTACAGTGGAGTCGTTATGCAGCAACAGGATATGAAGCAGGAGCCCACCGTTTTCATCATCGACGATGACGAGGCTGTGCGTGATTCGCTGAAAATGCTGATGAAGTCTGTTGGACAGACAGTAGAGGCTTTTTTTTCCCCAGCCGAGTTTCTGGAAGTTTACGATGAAAACCGTCCGGGATGCATCGTTCTGGACATTCGTATGCCAGGAATGAGCGGGCTTGAGCTTCAGAGCAAGCTCAATGAAATGCACTGCATTCTGCCTATTATTTTCATTACCGGACACGGCGATGTGCCGATGGCGGTTCAGGCTATCAAGGATGGCGCAATGAATTTTATCCAGAAACCGTTCCGTGACCAGGAGCTTCTGGATCTGATTAACGATGCCTTGAAACTCGATGCGCAGCAGCGTCGTGAGCTGCTGGAGCACAAAGAAATTCTTCGTCGTCTTTCCACACTAACTGACCGTGAGCGTGAAGTCCTTCATCATGTTGTTGAAGGCAAGGCGAACAAGGTTATCGCTGCTGACATCAACCTGAGCCAGAGAACGGTAGAAATCCACCGCTCTCGTGTGATGGAAAAAATGGGCACCAAATCCCTGGCCCACCTTGTGCGTCAGGTTATGCAGGTTAAAGAGCACCTGGAAGGCGAATTTTACTTCAAGGCCTGACCTTAATCCGGGGCGTCTTGTATGGATAACGCCCCGGGTCCATACCCTCCTTTTAGTGGTCTGCACAGTGTCTTGTCAGTCCATTGCACGCTTGTACCTCTCCTCTCAATTATCTCCACATTCCCTGCGAAGCCTTGCGCCGCCTTTTAAGTAGTCCCCGTACAACGTCTAGTACATCCCTCCATTCAGCAATTTTGAGTCTAATCCTAAACTCCTATTACGCTTTGAGAGAGCTGAAGACAGTGATCAATTTTTCTTAAATGACCGAAACTTTTTTGGCTACCAAGGGTACCTGAATACTTTATTAACAAAAAAGCGATTATTTCAGAAAAATCATCTACCTTATGGCGACTAAAGTTTTTCTTTCATTGCTGGTAACGCTCTGCTGGATACAAATGCCCTGTGTTAAGAAAGCAGGTCTTTCTTTCAGAGCATGAGTACAACAGATTCTCCACCTTCTGGCAGGTTACCTGATTGCCTTACGGAAGCTGGCGTCTCGGCAAAAGACTCAAGTATTGTTATTGAATTGACCATCAAGGCTGCCCCTATGAGCTTGGCAACAAAAGCTACCGTGTATCTACTGGAACAGGATACAAATGTTACCGACACCATCCGCGGCCTGTGTGATGAGAAGTCAATGCTACTGGAATGCTTCAGCAACAGCAGTGAACTGTTGATGGCCATTCAGAGCAGAAAGCCTGACTGCATCATTGCTGAGAATGAGAAAGAAAGTGAAGAAGCTATAAAGCTTCTGGAGGCCCTGAACGAGGATGAATATGATATTCCTTTCATCGTTCTGGGACACCATAATGATGTGCATACTGCCGTAGCGGCCATTAAGGCAGGGGCTGTTGACTACATCGAAAAGCCCGTTATTTATGGCCGACTTGCTGAACACTTTAACCAGGTGATCGGAGGGGGAGGAGAAGCCGCTGCTGTTTGATTCATTTCAACTCACAGATGATTCAAGCTTCCTGACGTAATCGGCCAACTCATCAAGAAGAACCTGCTGTGCGATCGAAGCCACCCCCCGGGCTTCATCTATAGCCTGCCAAAACGAGCCATAGCCCAGAATCCGATTGTCACCGTCAGACAATCGCAACTTTCGATATGATTCCCACGCATCCAACTCCTCGACATCCAGTGTCTCTGGATAATGTCGTGCACGATAACGAAACAACATTTCATCCAATCGAGCATCATCGAAAGAAAAGCCCAGTCTCACCAGACTGGAAGACTCCGAAGACCTGACCACCTGCATCCGCTCTTTATCTTCTTCTGAGAAAAAACCACCCGAATAGATCATCTGATCCGGATCGCTGGAAACCTTTTCTGGCACCGAGTCAAATACCTGCTGAACCTTCTGCATCACTTGTGGATGCTGCAGCAGCCATTCCCTGTTCTTTAAGTTCAGATTCAGATCGATCCCCAGCCGTTGCTGGTCCTCAGGCCTGAGTACTTTCAAGGGAGCCACCACCGGGCATTTATTGATATGCACCACTTTCAGCGCAATCCTTTCCTGTCCTTCTTTGGCGGGAGAGAATAAACGCTCTTGTATCTCTGCCACCGACAAGTCCATCAGCACTTCAGGAGAGACAGACAAGTCAAAGACTACCACCCCATTGCGATTGATGGGATGCATGGCGAGAGGCATCACAACAGCAAGACAATGCCTGTCAGCACCAAACATACCGGAGACATGAACAACAGCCTCTTTTTTTGTTAGATTCAACTGCTGGAAAACCTCCCTCTTATTACGGAGGTTCAGGATAAAGTTGAAGACCCTGGGCTGCCGCTCACGTATCAGACGTGCCATCGCTATGGTTGCTCTCACATCTGACAAAGCATCATGAGCGTCACCATGATCAATCCCGTTCGCCTGAGTCAGGTCCTCCAGCTTGTAACTGTTAAAACCATCTTCTCTTTTGGGCCAGGTTATACCTTCAGGCCTCAGCGCTCCTGTTAATCTCACCAGATCAATAAGGTCCCAGCGACTGTTTCCGTTCTGCCACTCTCTGGCATAGGGATCATAAAAGTTTCGATAAAGACTGTTACGAGTCACTTCATCATCAAAGCGAATTGTGTTGTAGCCAACGCCACAGGTTCCGGGTTGCATCAACTCGGTATGAATCTGACGAATAAACTCCGGCTCAACCATACCCCTTTCGTTGACTGCCTGTGGTGTCAAACCGGTGACCAGACAGGCCATGGGATGCGCCAGATGATCCCGGGGTAGCTTGCAAAATATATTGAGAGGCTCCCCGATTTCATTCAATTCGGCATCGGTTCTGATCCCGGCGAACTGGCAGGGCCAATCCGTCGCAGGATCGGTTCCCCAGGTTTCATAATCGTGCCAGTAGAAACTTCTCAGCATGTTCACTCCTGCCAATGCAATGAAATCTTCCCTTTCAGGGACTCTGTCACCCTGGAAGTAAAGTCAATTCTGGTAGCTTCGGGCAATTTAATCTGGATAACAACCCGGTCACTATAGTCACAGTGAATGATTTCTCCTGACAGGGATTCCAGCCAGTGTCGAAAAGCTTGCTCATTGGCATAATCGAGCAAGGCAGTTCCCTGAATCATGGGGACACATTCAACCACAGGCAACTGTTCTACGGCTGACTGAACTGACGCACCGTAAGCCCGAACCAGTCCTCCGGCTCCCAACTTGATGCCACCAAAGTAACGTACCACAACGACCGCTACCTCTCCGATCTGACGATGCTGTAAAACATTGAGCATAGGCTTGCCAGCCGTGCCGCCGGGTTCACCATCATCATCAAAACCCAGGACGGTATTTCCCTCGGGAGGACCGGCAATAAAAGCAAGACAGTGATGGGAGGCATCATGAAACTGATTTCTCAGAGATTGCTGGAAGGAGAGCGCTTCGGCTCTTGAGGTCACTCTGGACAGGAAAGTAATAAAACGGCTTCGCTTGACTTCCGCTTCCCACTGAAAAGAGGAGTCAGGTAATAGATCAGGCACCCGATAACGGCCCGTGGGCTGGCTGGACATTCAATTCTCTTGTTGCACTCAAAAAGCATGAACCGAGTGATCGTCAGCTATATTTTCCACTCAACCTGTCAGCACTCAGTGAAAGAAAAGTACTCCTTGAGTACTTCAACCAAGTCAATAATATCATGCCCTGCATTGACAATACTGTAGCCAGAATCAAAAAACTCCGGACCCACGTCTGGCTTACACCAGTGACACCGGGCATCAAAGTCAATATGGTTTTTCTCTTCATCAGGTCCGGGCAGCTTAATTCTCATACTGTAAACCGCACCAATGAGAACCGGTACCGTACTGATGAGCATCAAACCATTGCTGCTGATGTTACCAATACTTCCTATTTCCCTGAGCGTGTTCCTGTTGTATACAGTCAGATATTCATTCAACTGATGACGCTTGATGCTGCGGCGTTCCTTGCCGCGTGGAACCATAGACATAATCTGTATTCCTTTACTGCCCTACCTGTATAAAATTTAAACCAGAACCTTGTACAACCTGCTCTGCCTTAACTCACTCTGCCTGAGCATTAACTGCTGCTCACGCTCTGTGATCTTTTTCTGCCCGTTGGCAAATGCGCCAAACTGCTGCATTAATGCCCTTTCAACTTCATCCACACAGTCCCTGAACTCTTTTTGGACCGGGTGCTGGCATAACTTGACGGCACGATTCAGCTCAGTTTGTCTGCCCTTCAGGGAAGCGGCTTGTGCCTGCATACTGTTCAACTGACTTTTGTTGGATATACAGTCGGCTTTAATGCTGAAATGATCTTTGGCAACATCGCAATCCATAATCGCCTGCCTGGAATTCCCAATCAGCGTCCACTGCCCCTGTTGTCCCTTCTTCCTCCATCTGAACTTTTGAAAGGTGGTAGAGACGTCTTCAGGCGGCGTGAGATCCATAGCTTTGATTTTGGTAACACCAACAGTATTCTTGCGTAGAGATAGCTGTAAAGCCGGATCAATATCAACACATTGAGTGATCACGGCCATCATCTGCTTTTCTATTGCAGCAAGATCCAATACTCCCCGATTAATCACGACTTTCATGACAGCCTCCATCATGTGCTGGTAAGCCTTCTGTAGGGTGACTTCCGTTTTCATCGCTTCCTGCACGCCTCCTTCGGCCTTCAGCTTTTCCCTGCTGTTCCCGAGGCTATCGATAATGTCCCTGAAATACTTAGAACCTGAAGCTCTATCCCCTAACTTCTTCACAACATTATAAAGCTCAGTTATTTTCAACTGAGCTTCTTCTAAAGCGACGTCGCTCTGATGAATCAGCTTGGCATTGGTCTCACTCACCATGTCTTTGCCATCCAGCCTGACCCCTTCGCTCTTTAATTGCTCGAAGTAACCGCTGAGGCGCTCACGCATCGGTTCTGAATCCGCTGTTTCAAGCAAATCCTCCTGATACGTTCCCGGCAGAACAATCCGCCTATCCATCGATTTGAGAAAGTTTGTCACTTCTGACTTGAGGCTGCTAGTGACAACAGCAACCGCTTCCGCAGGAATGCCCGCGGCTTTCAAATCCAGGTTATCCACCAGACTGACAGCTTCATTATTCAGCCAGTGATGCTCCTGCGCATAAACTTTATCCAGATGGCTGTTGACCCTGGCCTGCTGCAACGCTTGCTCACAGCTAAGCGTATGATTACTTCTCTCACGATTGGCAACATCAACGGCCACCAGTTCAAGCCATGCATTCTTACAAGCCCACTGGCAGGCTTTCAGGTTAACCAGCTCCTGAAAGGCTGCCTGAGAGAGACCCAGCTCTGCCCACTCCTTTTTACCCAGCTCAGCCAGTTCGTTTCTTATTTGAGGCAGGCTCTCTAAATAACCCCTTCCGCCTTCTTCAGTTTTTTGAATAGGAAACGTCACCGTTTGCTCAATCACTTTTTTCAGCGCAGGAGAGGCATTCTCTATCCCCTCAGGAAACAGGTTATCCTGGCTCGCCATGGAGTCATCCAGGGCTTTCAGAGCCTGAGTAAATGCCTCTTTCTGTTTGTCTGCGCCTTTGATGCCATCAACCGCATCCAGATCAACGGCCATGAATACCTTCTGAGCCTTATGCAAATCCTTGCTGTCACGGATAAGACGACCCAGTTGCTGAACCAGGTAGTTCTCATTGGCTTCACCACCAGCCTGACCCACCAGCCCGTGAAAAATACCCACAGTCGCACCACCCTGGGGCATGTCAGTGCCCACGGACTGGGCTTTACTCAGGTAACCATCGGTATTCTGCCCCCCCGAACGCCTGAGCTGGGTAATGGTTTCTGAAGAAGCTGACGCTCCCTGCCCATAGATCGGATCGTCCTGATACTGCATCTGCAAATTCTTGTCAGGGTCATAGTAGATGACAGACTTCTGAACGCCACCCATAGCCAGCCGTTCCCGGTTTAAAGTCCGACTCATCTGGTGTGCTTTTGCCGTAGACTCTTCACCCGATTCAGCACCATCAAAGAAAATAATCTGGGGCCGTGGGCCTACCCTGTGCAGAACATCGGTCAGCATCTTGTCCCTGCCCTGCGGGTCGGAGGAACTGAAAAACACCGGTTCAGCCAGCGACAGAAAGTGCCAGAAACGTTGGTTGGTGGTCACCGGGTCTGTCCTTGCCTTGTGACGCACTTCTTCAACACTGCCTGAAGCACTGGCCAGCGCTGCACAATACAAAGTTCCCAAAGTCGCAGAGAGTAAATGCCGGGCTTTACAGCCAAACAGGAATTCTGAATGTTTCAGATTGATACTCCGGGGTTCTACTTCAAAGGCATAGCCAAGCCCATTGATCACCTTCTGAACGGCCTGAGCCACTGATATCGACTCAGCCTCTGTGTGCGGCACCATTTCGCTGTCAAACTCGTCGGCAAAGACCATTGAGTTTCTAAGCAAATCGAGACAGGCATCCAGTTTTGCCAGTATTGCCTGCTTGTCCTGAATGAAACCTTCAGCGTCCAGCAAAGCCTGCTTCAGGTGCATCAGAATCTGGACATCCGTGATCGAAGCTCCCACCGGAACCCGCCCCTGAGCTAACAAAGATTGTCTGTCATCCACTGATGTAGCGGCGGGTAAGCCCAACAGGATATTCTCAACCTCCAACAACCTGGCAACGGATAACTCAGCGGGTGCTGCAAAGCAGGTCTCAAGGTTCAATCGACAATAGTTCTGCCCCTTGCGGGCATAATACTCACGCAACCCTTTGTCCAATTCTGCCTGGTTCGTTTTGGGAGCCATAACAATGACCGAACGGTGCGTGTCAGAGCCCAATTGCGCAGAAGCGTGATCCGTCAACGCCAGTAACAGTGTACTTTTACCGTAGCCGGTGCCTTTGTGAGACAGCATGGCGACCTCATGGCCATTGGCCCATTGGCTGACCCCCTCCAGTGTCACAGCCAGTTCCTCGGCCTGATCGGCTGACAAGACAATATGATGCCTTCTTTCAAAGGACAGAAGCGCCAGGTTTTTGGTATCCAGCAAAATGTTATCGTAACTGCTGATTCTGTTATTGAGATTGCTCTGCCTGGATGCCAGCAGCGCCATATTCAGGTTCCATTCCTGACAACGCCTGATGTACTCATGAGGTTGACTCACCTGTTCAAAGGCGGCAAAGTCCAGGTCCACCAGCTCATGCTGAAGTATCTCAAGCTGCTGACCAATAAGACTGCTTTGCTCAAGATCAATATCCACCAGCATCAATTGGGACATGCGCTTGATAAAGCCGTCAACATCACGACCACCGGGCGCCAGCCCCCTCTCAAAGTTACGAATAGCATGATCCAGCAGCTCGCCATCTGAAAAGCCCTGCAAATCCTCTTCAGAAGCATCGCGAATGTAGCTGACCAAACTTTTTTCCAGAGCTTTTTTCAACTGAAGTGTACGAACACAGTGCTTTCTGTTGTTAACGATGACCTTTTCAAAATTTCTCAGAACCGACTGCCTGTTGATTTTTAACGTTTTCCCATCAGGCATCCCGCGGGGCCCGAGAGTTTGCAACTCGCAACCGGAGTAGACCGAGAGGTTTTTAAAGACCTGTCCCTGAAAAGCATCTTGCTCTCCTTCAAGCGTTTTAATGATGCTTTCAGTAGCACTATGAGCACTATCATCCAACAGCTCTCTCTTCGCTTTCAGAAACGCTTGACCGACGTGGCCAAAACTGGCATTGACAGTAAAGGGCGAAAACTGTTCTGGATGAAAGGTTTCCTGGTGAGCACCGGTTTTCGGCTTCCTTGATTTTTCCTGAGCTACTTTTCTTACTACCGGAAGCTCAACAGGCAGGCTTCTGACACGCCCTTCACAAGGTGAACAGGTAAACGGAGGCTTGAGTAATTGACGGTCCACTTGCTGAACGACGTCCCTGTAACATCCGTCGATTTGCTCCAGGGAAACATTGGGCAGCCAGGCATTTTTCAGCGACTCAAGCTCAAGGACTTCGGATGGATACTCTTTGCGTGCCCTGGATGGCGTCGGACTATCCGTCTCCAGTAAACACGCCTTGCTCAGTAAATTCGCCTTAATCAGCTCGGCCCTGGGATTTTCTCCCTGGATGGGAACAGGGATCAGTTGATTGTTCGAGCCCAGCTCATACATAAAGCACTGCTGATCGGAAGGTGTTTTCTGAGCAACCAATATGACGATTTGTCCCGAAGCACTTTTCAGAGGAATCCAGTCCCGCTTTTTTTCTCTACCTTCAGTGCTGACCTGGAAGGGGATCCGGTAATTGGGATGCTCATGAAGAAAAGCTGGATCCACAGACCAGGTTCGTCCATCCAGCTGAATCTGCCAGTGCTTACCCGCTTTGGAATGAAAAACCAGTGAAGGTTGACATTGGGCACCCTCAGATAATTCAACATACTGGTCGCCGGTAACAAGGCTGGTTTTATGGACAGCCATCTTATTAAAACCATTCATGAAACTGTTTATAAGACAGTCAGGGTTCTGAGTCAGAGCACTGTGCCTGAAGCCAGCCTGAGTCTGCACATGTTCTGAAACATCTAACAGGGGAACCGGCGAATCGGGTTGAAAACAGGCAATTTCGGCTTGATGAGGATGTCCAACAGGTTGGTTTAAATGAACATCATGGGTCACACCTCTAAACTTCTGCTTTGGGTCGAGCCTCGTTTCCTGAGCCAGTAACTCCGTACACTGTTTTTCCAGCTTACGTCTGCGTGTGTCTCTCTCTTTTTCGGTGTTGTAATTCTCTCTGTGTTGCCTGACAGCCATGGTCAGAACCAGTGATCCGGGCCTTTTCAGCTCCCTTTGGATGGTTTTAAGTACCTTTGTCATTGTTGGTGTTGCGGGTAATTGAAATTCATCCCTGATCTGACTGAGTCCTACCAACGAAGCATCGGCGTAGTCAAAATCAACCCATCGCGTTGCCCCTGCCGCCAACTTTGAGGGCCTGAGTTGTTTGACAATACCTTCATGCTGCTCCTGTAAACTGGACAGTAGCGTTAACAGACTGTGACAAATTTGTGGATCCCTGACCATTCGCTCTTCCAGTGAAAGGTCTGCCAGTGTCTTATGACCGCCTCCCAACTGTTCGTCCAGTGTGACTTCAAACTCCGTTTTGAGACTTCCAAGCAACTTTGCTAAAAATACACGACCATGCTCAGGCACACTGCGCCCCAGCCTGGGTGGCAGATGTTCTGGAAGCATTCTCTGAAGTGAGTATTCGTAGTCTCTTAAAGCACGATGTCCTTCATCGGGCTCCCTGATCGTTGCGACTTTTTTCTTCCATGATTCATTCAGACGCTCCGAAGCAGATCTGGCGATAGCGCAAAGGGCATGTGTATAGAACTCCCTGTCCAGCTCTTCCGGATTCTTCGCCAACACAGTACTTATGCTGGTCAACCCTGAATCAACTATGACCTCAGGGTCTTCCGGACCCGCCTGAGCATCAGGCTTTAAGGCTTCAAGAGAGGCTTCAAACCTGTCCACCCGATCCTGAAAATCGTCCTGTCTCCTGGCCAGTATTTGTATGTTGTCCTGAGTCAGGGCTTTAATCCGTTCAATCTCGCGGGTAAAGTCATCAGCAAGAGTTCCATCCGAGGTCAAACCCCGGGCTTTTTGATAGGCTTGCCCGATAGACTTCAGCTCCTTGAGAAATTGCTCATGGAGCAAGATCACTGCTTTTCGGGAACTGCTCTTGCCCGGAAGATGCTCCGGGCTGGTGAAATGATAAAGTTCCTGCTCTTTTTCAATCAGTTCCTGTCCTGAAGCCAGATCAGACCATGCCGTACTCAATTTTTGAATCAGGCTCGGTATAACAAAAGATCCGGGCCCCAGAGAAGTATATTCTTCGCTCTTGACCTCTAAAACGACTCCCCTCAGGTCTGTCCATTTGGGCAAAGAAGCATCTTGAGTGAGGTCAATAACGTCTTCGGCGGATGGATCAACCTGATCAGAAAACAGATCGGATAAAGCGGTTGAACTCACAGACTCCACCTCGGAAAGGTCGTCAGCAGAAGCCGCATCTGACTCATAATCAGAGTCACTAAGATGATCGCTGGCAACCTGAAGTTCAGCCAGCCTGGACTGCAAACTATTTCGTTCCTGCTCAAGATTATTGACAGCCTCTTCAAGTTTTTGCTTTTCCTGATCTCGCTCGTACTGTTCTTTCTCAAGACTCTGGACTAATTGTTGATTGGCTAACTCTTTCTCTTGCAACGCAAACGTATGGATTGATGCTGCCTGTCTGGACTGATCTGTCAGGGTTTTTAATTCAACCTTCAACTCTTCAGCTTCTTTCAACGCCCTATCCTGGCTGATATTGAGATCATCCACTTTAACTTGTAAGCTGCGGGCTTCTTTTTCGCTGCCCCTCAACAAGGCTTCCAGCTCAGCAACCTTTTTATCGAGTATTTTGCTTTGCTCTTCTGCTGTCTCTGAAAGTATTTTAAAGTGATCCTTGTTTTCTTCAGCCAGACGAATCTGGCTTTTAAGATCAGCCAACGCTACTGATTTCTGATTTTGTTCATCGTTAAGCTGCCTTTCCAGAGACTTTAGATTGATTTCTGCTTTTTCAAGACTGCCCTGCAAAAGAGACAGCTCTTCGCTCTGCTTTAAAGAGGCCGTACGGGCTTGATCTCTTTCTTGAGTTAACCTTTTTACTTCGAGCTCCAAGCCATCATATTCTCTGCCCAATGCTGTTGCATCACTCTCCAGACTCAACACCCTGGCCTGACTTTCTTCAAGACTGTTTTTCAAAGCAAGTAACTGTTTGTTAGTCCATTCAATGCTTTGTTCTTTTTGTTCGAGTGTGCTGTCTTTATGAGATAGTTCAAGTTTTGTCTTCCTGACCTCTTCCTGAGATTCACGAAGTTGCTGATCAAGCCCTTGGTTTGTTTCAGTGAGCCTCTCCAACTCAAAGCTATGTTGACTTTTCAGACTTTCGACACTGACCTGAAGGCCATGAAGTTGCCTATTGACCTGATCTCTGTCACGCGCAAGGGCATCGGATTCTGATTGAAAGTGGTCTCTTTTCTTTTCGGTCTCTTTAAGGCGACTTTCCAGCTCAGCCACTCTGGATCTTGACTCCCTGACCTGGCTTTCCCATTGAGTTTTTTCAAACTCGGCCGCATCACTACCACTTCGTAAACTACGCTCAGCTTCCAGAAGTTTTTGCCTGACTTCTTCTCGCTCTTGTTCAATTAACTGAATACTGTCTTGCAACTGAATCACTTTACTGTCATTCATTGCTTTCTCAGCCATCAGCTGCTGCTCCCTACGGGTCAGCTTTTCAATAGAACGACTTTGATCGTCTACTTTCTGGCTAAGCTCAGTCACTTTCTGCTGCTTTTCCTGAGTCCTTTGATTGGCTTTTTCAACCTCACGCCTGAACTCAATCTCTGCTTGTTCAAGCTCACGAACCCTGTCATTCTTTGCTGAGATCGAAGATGACAGTGAGTTCTCCCTGATTTTGGCCTCGGCCAGTTCATCTTCTTTCCCCGCTAGCAGATCCGTCAATCGAGTCACTTCCTGCTGGCTTGACTGAAGTTCCCGATGATAACGCTCTGACGTCTTCTTCAATTCAGGAATAGACTCATCGGCTATGGCAAGACGTTCCATCGCCTCTCTTTCCTTGCTTTTTGCTTCTGCCAATTTACTTTGCAATTTCTCTGAGTTCTGTTCAGCAACTTGTAATTGTCTTATGTGTTCAGTGACTTCTTCTTTCGACGACTGGGTCGCCCTTTCAGCCAACTCAAGCTCTCTGCGAAGTGCTGCCAGTGATGATTCGAGTTTCACTTTCTCCTCTTCAAGCGCATCGCTCCCGACCATCAATTCCTGAACTTTTTTCCTCTCGGCCACCAGCTCCTGATCTCTTTGTGAAAGGTCATGCTCTTTTGAGCGAAGATCTTTCTCAAGGTCGACTATTTTTTCCCTCAGTTCACGCTCAGTGCTCTCTAGCCTTGACTGTAACTCATCCAGTGCTGTCTCTTTGGCTGTGAGCTGAGCCTGCACCATCTGCTCAGAGGTTTTGGCTTTTTCGACTTCTGACTCTAAATTCGCTTTTTCTTTTTGATGGTTTTGTTCTGCAAGGCTCAGTTGCTCTGCGATCAACGCCATCTCAGCCTGATGAGTTTCACTTTCCTGCAAACCCTTATTCTGAACCAGCTGCAGACTCTGTACTTGCTCTTTCAGAGAAGTGACCTCATCTCTGGCTTCAGCCAACTGCACATTCAGTTCTTCCAGGCCTTTTAAGTCTCTGTCATAGTTCAGCTGCAAAGCTTCGAGCTCAGATTGTTTAGTCAACAACAAGGCTTCAAGCTTCGCTTTTTCTTCCAGAGCCTGACCCTCTATAAATTCCTTACCGCGTATCTGATCTTTGTGCTCAATGAGGGTTTGTTGCAAAGCGCTGATTTCATCGTCGTATTTCTGTCGTTCCAGATGAATCTCTTTTAATGACCGGGCTTTTACAGCAAACTCTGACTGCTGTTTCTGAAGCTCTTCTAACTTTTCCTGAAGATCCCTTTTGGTATCCCTCAATGCTATTCTCAGATCTTCTTCACGAGCAAGCGCACCCTTATGGTCTCCTTCAAGGGTAAAAAGTGATTGCTCTGCTGAATGGGCTCTGCTGTTTGCCGCCTCAAATTGCCTTTGAAGCTGATCCAGCTCTTGCTTATGGGTTTCTTCGATATGATTCAGCTGCTCTTCCAGTTTCCTCGCCTTTTCTTCAACCTCTTTTTTCCTGCTAGTGACCTCAACATGAGCCAGAACCCAATGATCATGATGCTTTGTCAGCTCTTTCACCTGCGTCTCAAGTTGCTCTACTCTTTCAGAATCGGCTTGCTTTGACGCTTCAAGCCCCTGCTTGAGAGCCTGAATTTCAGAGTGCAGCAAACCATTTTGCCTGAATAAATCAGCTACTCGCTCTTCAGCATTTTGATAGCTCCGCTGAAGCTCTGCCAGCCTGGCTCTTTCCTGTTCCAAATCATTTTCAAGTGCCCGATAGCTATCCAGATACTCCTGCTGAAGTTGCAGTGCCAGCTGATTCTTTTGTTCCAGAGCTGAAACAGCCTGCTGACCCAATTGCTGATGGTTCTGATGGGCGGCCTGAAGTTGACTTTGCAGACTGTCTATCTGTTGACCAGAAGCATCAATCTGAGTCTGGAGTTGTGAAATTGTAACGCCATTTTCAACCAGCTGTTGGTTTTGCTCGTTCATCTTGACTTGAAGCTGTCTGTTCACAGCTTCCAGCTCACCCAGCCAATCATCGGGATCGGGCGTTTCTGAACTCGATAATTCTCTGCTTTCAACAGAAGAATCATGGATGTTAACTATCCGGTGCTGCTTCTGACGTAATTGATGATCCCTTTGCTTGAGCTCGTCTCTTAATTCGGTGTGCTCTTTCTCAAGCTCACTGAGTCTTTCAGAAAAATGTACTGGCACTTTCCCTTCTTTCTGTTTAAGCGCTTCTACCTCATCTGTCAGTTCAGCCAACTGCTTACGAGTCTGCTGTAGCTCAGAGCCTAATGCTTCTTTCTCTGTTCTTAGACCGCTCAGTTCCTGCTGAGCCCTTGATAACTCGAAACTTTGAGGCGATAGAGCGGGTCCATCTGGCGGTCTGGGAGTTGCAAGTTTGGGCACCAACGGTGGCATGCCCAAACTATTCTCTGAAAAGATGACATCAAGATCTCGAAATGGATCATTGTCTTGAGGGATAGAAATCTCTTCAGAATGTGTTAGCCCGGGGGATTGCTGACAGTAGAACTCAGCGAGAGCCAGAACCTCACGATGCATTTTCTCCAGCTTATGTCTCTCCAACAGTCCCCTTTTCCAGGCTTCCTTTGATTGACCATTCGCTGTGATTGCATCGGCAACACCGTTCTCCATGACCTCAATCTGATGAATCATGGACCGGGCCATGGCCAGAGTCATTATATGCCCATTGTTGTCACCCAGGGCACATTCTGTCTGTTCGGAGTTAGCAGGCACTTTAAATCGCCAGCCCAACTCATCATGAAGCCTGCTCACACGTTCAGCCATCTGCAGTCTGGTTTTTCTGCAGGCCTTTTCCACCATCTCCGGCCTAATGCTTTCTCTGAGCCTGAAAAGAGTATGCTCAGGAACCGGGCTGATTGGGTGGACAGAGGCTCTGCAAACCATGCTGAAGGGTTTTGGAATCGAAGGTGCGCCAACTTCGACACGGGCGATATCCCTGTTTCCAATAGCGGTTGTGATCGGACGATTGCCCTTTTGAAGCCTGTTTGGCAGCTGAATCGAACCCACACCATGACTTATCTGCTCCTCAGAAGTCTGGGAGTCGTGCATTGATGTACTGTTCAGGTGATGGCTATGGGATGGGCCAATGCCACTGCTTCTTGAATCCATGCGGTCTACAACATCCGTTGAAAAACAACACAACTGCCAAGAAACAGCTCAAATTCCGGCACCTAAGATGCTGAATTCATACCCGTAGGATGAATTCACAATTTAAGATTAGCAGTGGGTTTCTATGGAGTTTTGCATTCCGGTGGCTTGAAAGCACAGCTCGTCAATGGGTGACTCTATCGCCTTTAAGGCATCGAAGCAGCATCAAAATGTCGGTATTATCAATTGGGTTGCCCTGACATGGCTTTGGTCGCCTTGCTCATAAGTTCAATAAAATAGGGAAGCAAGATCTGGTTGACTTCTGCCAGTGACGTCGTATCCAACCAGTCCGGGCCATTCGTGCGCCTTAGTTTCTCAAGCTCTTTCCAGCTCAAAGTGCAGGAGCCCAGACTAATAAAAGGTTTCTGCCCGCCATTACCCGGAATGACCCAGTCAAAACGAACCTTGCCAAGATAGGGCCTGATACTTTTTTCTCTCACAAAAAGCGGCTGCCTGGTAATAATTCTGGAATTGGCAGAATAACGTGCACTCAGCAGGGCGTCAGAATTAAACAATTCACCGGAACTTATAATCATGTATTTAATGTACGAATGAGACTTATACCAGCGCCTGAGCCGAGCTTCATCATAAACAGTACTTTCTCCCCCTAAACCGGCATATGACAGCCACTTTTTAAACTGGCAGCTGTCGATCTTACGGGTCATGTTTACTGGACAGGTATGTTCAATGCTGGATAAAAGGGTCTGATAAAAAGTCAGGCTGTCGCCAGCCCCGGCTAGTAGAAATTGAGATCTGAGAACCTGATAAATTCGCACACTGTTTTCCAGATCTGGCGACAATGTCAGATCACGGGCCACCCTGATAACAGGAACCAACAAACCCTCTGGTTTTGATTCCAGAAGAGCCATAAGATCTGCAGAAAATAAGCACTGCCCAGTCAGGGTCATATCTTCGTGAGGTACCAGAGACTTAAGGGCGGAGTGAGAGTTCTTGACCTGCCATTGATGAAAGTAAGTCCAGTCTGATGGTTTCTCTACGACAGTTTTAACGGACTCGGAAGTGTCTGGTTTACTCTCAAACCAGTCTAATAGTGTGCAGGAAGAGGTCATGGTTGCCATCGCAACCAACAGACATAACCGCCCTGTCATGGGAAAAAAGCCCATCATCGACCCACAACTCCGAAAAGGATTATTATTCTTAAATGTAGCCAGTTTAAAATGGCATCTCGCTTTTCATTGAATGGAAGGCAGTTTCCAGAAGCTGTTAGGGTGTTGTTTTGAACTTATCAGCTTCTGTAACCAATTGTTCCGGCAGTGAGGATTATTCCAGACCGAGACCTTCCCCGGGTGGATGTGTCAGACCTCTGACAGTATCCTCCAGTTGCTGCAGTTTGCGGTTGACCTGCACCCGGAATGAGTCAACGGCTTTAACTGCCTGCTGCTGATCCTCCACTTTCCTGATAAGTTCAGCCTGAAGCGTTTTCTGGTCAGCCACCTGCTTTTTCATTTCGGCAAACTGTTTTTCAAACTTCTCAAGACTGTCTGTCATGACACCCTGAGCGGCCACTTGCTCACTGCTGATGGCTTTCATTAACCGATCCATCTCACGCGTACTTTTCTGCAACGCGCTCAGTTGGCGAGATACTTTATCTGCTGTTTTGCCCGCTTCCTCTGCTTCCTTAAGCGCTTTAACAACATTATCCTTATTGATCAGGATCCACTGCCGGTTTCGCTTGTTTGAAACGTCCCAGAGCTTGCGAATTTCAGAACTCACTACTTCCAGCTCTGATCTCAGCGCTGAGCCACTCTGATCAAGGTTTTGACCGGTAGCAGTGACCTCTCCGGTCACGGTACTCAGTTTTTCCTGCGTGGCCTTCAGGGCCTGTCGGGTATCGGCCAGCTCCTGTTGCACCTGTTTGAACTGCCAGACGCCACCGGCTCCCAGCACAATAATCATGACCATTGTGAGCCAGGCCAAGCCATTTCCACTTTTACCTGAGGGACTACTCCCTTTCTTGACGGTAGGCTTTCCGTCAGTAGCCGCGGCTTTCCTGCGTCCCGGGCGCTCGTCTGCTGCAATTGAGAAATCCGGTATATCGTTGATTGCCTTATCCTCTTCTCTCATGGGTTTCTCATCTGTCTCTATTCCACTGTGGGCATTTATTCGCCAAGGGTCGTTGAGGCGCAATATTACTATGAAAAGGAGAACAGAATAACAGTAACAGAGTTAATAATCGCCGCTGAAAACCCGGAAAAGCACGGAAAGCATCTATCACAATCCGAAAATATTCGACGCTCAATACCATTCCAGGTATTTTTCTAACACCCAGCGGTTGAAGAGATATCAAAAGCCCCAAGACTATCCACCACATAGATTCGTAATCGAACCAATGTTAATATCGTCGCGCGAGATGAATCAGGTCAAACAAGACCAACCCTCAAG
>NZ_JAHHPQ010000657.1:0-4764 GCF_024606245.1 Endozoicomonas sp. SESOKO2 | reverse complement strand
TAGCGAGGACGGCAGAAAATTGAGGATAAAAATTCGGTTTTGTGAGGAGAATAGCAAGCTATTTGACGAACAAAAGTGGATTTTTAGACCAATTTGCTGTCGCCGCAGCTATTCTCGGTCAGGCTCCTCAGGATCTCTGCACCCGTCCTGGTTCAGGACCCTTGGAATTGTTCAAGACATAAGGTTACGGAATTCACATGCTGGATCCCAAATACGTTCGCAGCAACCTCAATGAAGTGGCTGCCTTGCTTCGTAAAAAGCATTTCGAGCTGGATGTAGAACGACTGAACGCTCTGGAAGAGCGTCGCAAGTCCCTGCAGATTCACACCGAACAGCTTCAGAGCGAACGTAAGTCCGGGTCGAAGGAGTTCGGCAAGATTAAATCCCGGGGCGGTGATATCTCCGAACTCAAAGCGCGTATGGACCAGCTTTCTGTCGAGGTGAGAGAATCTGAACAAGAACTGTCAGCTTTGCAGGCAGAACTGAATGACTTGTTGCTGGGGATTCCCAACCTGCCCCATGAGTCGGTACCGGAAGGTGCTGATGAAGAAGACAATGTCGAAGTGCGTCGTTGGGGTACCCCGACGGATTTCCAGTTTGAGATCAAGGATCACGTGGATCTGGGTGAGCCTCTGGGTCTGGATTTTGAAACCGGCACCAAACTCTCTGGCGCACGCTTTACACTGATGCGTGGTGGCATTGCCCGACTGCATCGTGCCCTGGCTCAGTTTATGCTGGATGTGCAGGTTGAAGAACACGGCTATGAAGAGGTGAATACCCCGGCCCTGGTGCATGACACCGCTCTGCTGGGTACTGGTCAGCTGCCAAAATTCAGTGATGATCTGTTCAAAACGGAATGTGCTGAAGCTGAGAAACCCTTCTACCTGATTCCAACGTCTGAAGTGACCTTGACCAACGTAGTGCGTGAAAGCATTCTGGATACAGCTGAACTGCCACTGAAACTGACGGCTCATTCCTGCTGCTTCCGCAGCGAAGCAGGTAGCCATGGTCGTGATACCCGTGGTCTGATTCGCCAGCATCAGTTTGAAAAAGTGGAAATGGTTCAGGTGGTGCATCCGGAGAAGTCTTTTGAGGCACTGGAAGAGATGACCGGTCACGCTGAGGCTATTCTCCGGAAGCTGGGTCTGCCTTATCGTGTTGTCGCGCTCTGCGGTGGTGATCTTGGCTTTGGTGCTACCAAAACTTATGATCTGGAAGTGTGGCTGCCAGGTCAGGGCAAGTACCGTGAAATTTCTTCTGTCAGTAACTGTCTGGACTTCCAGGCTCGCCGTATGCTGGCCCGTTTCCGTAATCCGGAAACCGGCAAGCCGGAATTGCTGCATACCCTGAATGGTTCAGGTCTTGCGGTAGGCAGAACGCTGGTGGCTGTTCTGGAAAATTATCAGAATGAAGATGGTTCCATTAGAATTCCCCAAGTGCTTCAGCCTTACATGGGCGCGGTCACCGTTCTGGCCCGGTAATTCTCTTTGGGAACTGGCTTGGTTCAGAGCACCTTCAGGTGCTCTGGGTCGCGGGCTCCGAAACCAGGTTTTTCAACCAGCGTCTTGAGAATACCCGCAGGAGCACCATCAGGGCCTTGGACAGCTCTTCAAACAGACTGAAAATAAACACCAGATACAAGGGCAGTCCCCAGTATGCGGCGAGCCAGGCCATGGGGATACCAATCCCCCACATGGCAAAGGTGCTGATGATAGCGGTGGCTCTGACATCTCCCCCACTTCTCAGCAGGCCGATAATCCCCATCAGGTTGATTACCCGGATACACAAGCCAACACTGGCTACGATCATAGCCTCCTGGGCCATGGTCATGGTGGAGCCTTCAAACTTTCCGAACAGGGTCACCACATCCGTCCGGAAAACGATCAACAGAGTACCAATAACCAGCGCAATAAAGGGTGACATGATTAGCATGATCCAGCCTTGTCGCCAGGCTTTCTCAAAATGCCGGGCTCCCAATTCCTGACCCAGAATGATTGAGCCCCCCACACCGAATCCGATAAACAGTGAAATCAGGATGGCCTCAATGGAGGAGATGGCTGACATGATAGCTAATTCATTCACCCCAATACTGGCGTAGATGATGCTGTATATGATAAGGCCAAAAGCCCAGGAGCCATCCTGAAGTGCTATGGGAACACTGACTTTGAAATAGCGAACCAGTTCCGTCTTTTTCATACCCAGTTCAGCATCCCGTTTTTCGGGAATAAGATGGCTTCTGAATTGTTTGATGTACCTGAGTAGAAGGGCGGTCTGGAGAAATCTGGACAAGGTCGTCCCCCAGGCTGATCCGGCAACGCCCAGTTCCGGAAATCCAAAGTGGCCAAAAATCAGCACGTAGTTCAGGAAGACATTCACCAGAATGGCATAAAAGCCAATTCGGGTAGGTGTTCTGGCATCGCCAGACGCTCTCATTGCGGCTTCCAGAGGTACGACAATCGCCGTGCAGATAATGGAAGGAGCGGTAATCAGCAGGTATTCAATGGCCAGCCGGGTCAATTCCGGGTCTCCGGTTGAAAGGCCAATCACCACATCAGGCAACAGTATGTAGAAAGCTACGAAAGGTATCGTGACGAATACCGAGGTTAGTAGCGACTGTACCAGAGTTCTTCGCAAGCCCGCAGTATCGCCCGAGCCTATAAACTGGGAGGCCAGAATACTCATACCGCTACCCAGAGAGGCAGTCAGAATCAGGTTAAAGAAAAAGATTCGGTTACCCAGACCCACCGCTGCAACGGCCGTTTCACCCAGCTGGCCGACCATCAAAATATCGATGAGCCCGAGCACGGAAAACATCATGGATTGCAGGGAAACAGGCAGAGCGAGGTGCCAGAGTTTACGGAAAAACTCCCTGTCCGCACTAACACTCACTGAAGCGGATTTATTCATGCGGTTCCTGATAAAGAGGGTATGAGACTGTTCGGGATTCAGTCTTGAGTTATTCGGCGTAGATTATACGAACTAAAGTACTGCTCATCTGCCAGGGAATACCGAAACTACAGGGGGCATTGAGCTTTAAGGCTTTTAGAGTGCAGAGTGCTGAAAGAGCATAAGAGCATGTTAGAACTGTTCTGCTTTCTGGATGGAATAAGCATCAAATTTATTCTTATCAGAGCGAAAGTATTCACTGGTATAATAACGCCGGACAATGAGAGAGGAATGGGTTCAGGTTCGGTTGAGCCGCTCAGGAACCGTTTCCCGTGAACAATAATGATAACTGTAAGAGAGTCGTCCGAGTGGATTATTTGCCATTATTCCTCGAAGTTCGTGATCGTCCCTGTCTGTTGGTTGGGGGAGGGGACATCGCGTTGCGTAAAGCCAGGCTGCTGTCTGATGCGGGGGCAATGATTCAACTGGTAGCTCCCGAGATTCACCCGGACTTGATGACTTTGATCAATGCCGGAGATCATCACGTTCGGCAGAAAGTCTTTGAACCTTCTGATCTGGACGGCGTTTGTCTTGTTATTGCTGCCACTGATGAGCCTCAAGTGAACTCAGAAGTCGCCCGGCAGGCCAAGCTGCAAAACCTGTTCGTCAACGTAGTCGATGACGCCCAATCCGGTAATGCCGTGATGCCTTCTATTGTTGATCGCTCTCCTGTTATGGTGGCTTTCTCAACGGGAGGCAAAGCACCTGTCCTGGCCCGTATGTTGCGGCAGCAGTTGGAAGCCATTTTGCCGGCTGGCTATGGTCGGCTGGCTGAAATGGCCGGCCAGTTTCGTTCAAAGGTCTCTCAGAAGTTCAGCCGTATCAATGATCGCAGGTATTTCTGGGAGCGTGTGTTGACCGGGAATGCTGCTGAAAAAGCCATTTCCGGTGATGTAGAAGCAGCCCGATGTTTAATGGAAGAAGCACTGGCCTGCTCTGAGCCGGTGACGACAGGAGAAGTCTATCTCGTCGGTGGTGGGCCGGGTGACCCGGACTTGCTGACCTTCAAAGCACTGAGATTGATGCAGCAGGCTGATGTCGTGTTGCATGACCGACTGGTTTCGGAACAAGTGTTGTCACTTTGTCGCCGGGATGCGGATTACATTTATGTGGGCAAGAAGCGTGACCGGCACACCCGCCCTCAGGAAGAAATTAACCAGTTACTGGTCGATCTGGCCAAAGAAGGTAAGCGGGTGTTGCGTCTGAAAGGGGGAGATCCGTTTATTTTTGGTCGGGGAGGTGAAGAGATTGACACCCTGGCTGAAGAGAATATTCCTTTTCAGGTGGTGCCGGGTATTACCGCTGCATCCGGTTGTGCCAGTTATGCCGGCATTCCTCTGACCCACCGGGATCATGCTCAGTCTGTACGCTTTGTAACCGGTCATCTTAAAGACGACAGCTATGACCTGAACTGGCACGAAATGGCTGACCCTTCCCAGACTCTGGTGTTTTACATGGGGCTGATGGGGTTGCCAAGAATCTGTGAAGAGTTGCATAAACACGGGCGTAGTCCAGACACACCCATTGCTCTGATTGAGAAGGGAACCACTCAGAAACAAAGGGTATTCACCGGGTCTCTGGAGACCATCAGCAGTATTGTTGAAGGGAACGCTGTAACGGCTCCTACCCTGATAATTGTTGGTGATGTGGTACAGCTCCACGACAAGTTGAAATGGTTTAATCCAGAAACTAATTAAACTGCTTACTTGCAGCCTGTCGGACTTAAGGCTGTCCTACTGCGGTTGCAATAAATTGGTCTAAAAATTCCTGCTTCTTCGTCAAATAGCTCGCTATTCTCCTCAGAAGCAGAAATTTTTA